>CAVBNJ010000156.1:0-6596 GCA_963596755.1 bacterium | reverse complement strand
GCATAATTACGAAAGTAAATAAATCACTATATGTAACCATCAGGCTGGTGCTGATGGTTACATATAGTGATTTATTTACTTTCGTAATTATGCTTTGTGCTGTTATAACTCTTGTTATCAATATTATGCACAAAAAATAGCGCCCCTGCTCTGGTAAAGTAAAGCGCTATTTTTTGTAATTTCCTTTATCCGGCGGTCAGGTGTGCACTGACCAACGGTTCTCTTGTTAAATGTATTATATTACAAGGTTTTCGCTTTGTCAACGCTCGCTTTTTAGCTGATCAGATCTCTTTCCTTACCATTCTGAAACTTCGACAAAAATCCCTCAAAAAGAAATTGAAATCCCCTCTCCACCATCTTATAATATTTTCCATAAGACACACATATGGGGGGATTTTATGACGATCAGTATTCTTCTTGCGCAGCAGATCGCGCAGCTTTTTCTTATGATTTTTATGGGCTTTGTGATTGTGAAAGCCGGGCTTTTACGGGATGATGACAGCAAGGTTCTGTCGAAAATTGTGTTGTATTTGATTATTCCCTGCGTCATTCTCAATGCGTTTCAGGTGGATTACACTCCGGAGACGGTGCGGGGGCTGCTGGTTGCGTTTGCGGCTTCGCTTCTGACGCAGGTTGTGCTTCTGTTTGCGGTTTCCGGGCTCGGGCGGGTGTTTCATCTGAACGAAGTGGAGACGACATCTGCTTATTATTCTAATTCCGGCAATCTGATTGTTCCGATTGTGACGGCTATTTTAGGTGAGGAATGGGTGCTTTACAGCTGTGTTTATATGAGCGTGCAGCTTGTCTTTTTCTGGACGCACTGCAAGAAGGTGATCAGCAGAGAAGATTCTTATGACTGGAAGAAGATTTTCCTGAATCTGAATATTATCTCTATTTTTGTCGGACTTCTTCTTTTTCTTACAGGCATCCGGCTTCCGGCAATCGTCAATGGCACGCTTCATTCTGTCGGCAGTATGATCGGGCCTGCCAGTATGATTGTGACGGGTATGCTGTTCGCCGGCATGGATTTCCGGCAGATTTTTGCGAATAAACGGATTTATTTTGTGACCTTTCTCCGCCTGATTGCGGTTCCGCTGATGGCGCTTGTTCTCTTAAAATTCAGCCACCTCGCCGATCTTTCCGCCGACGGACCGACACTGATGCTGATTGTTTTTCTCGCCATCATCACGCCGTCCGCCTCCACGGTTACGCAGATGTGCCAGGTATACGGAAACGATTCGCGCTATGCCAGTGCGATCAATGTCGTCACTACGCTGGCTTCTATTGTGACGATGCCGCTTATGGTGATGCTGCTTCAGATGGTAATCTAGCCACAATTGACAGAAAACGCTGTCCCGCTTTCCCTTCCAGGAAGCATTGACAGCGTTTTCCATTTACCCAATCAGCACCTTTTTCCCTTCAAACGCAAATCCATAATGCCGGATTCTTTCTTTTGGGATTCCCCGTTCTTTCAGCTCCGCATCGTATCTTTTTGTTTCAATCTGCACCAGTGCTTTCTGTACCGTTTCCTGCAGCGTTTTTTCCTCTGACTCTTTTACTTTAAATTCCAGAATCATAGCATCTCGATCCAGATTTCTGGGAATTAAAATCACATCGTATCTTCCATACCCGCTTTCCCGATTGGAATGCACCTCATAAAGATCTCGCACTTCCACCAGCAGCCCAAGTACAAATCCATGATAAAATCGCTCTGGCTGGCTCCGCTCAGATGCATGTTTTCCAACATCAAAATTACTGAATGTAGCAAGTGCAATATCATTCATATAGAGATTCATCGCTTTTACATCTCCATTCAGCAATGCTTTGATAAATTCATTATAATTAGCCGATGCCGCTGCAAACCAGCTTTTGAACATATTCGAAAACATGCTCACAGTCTCCAGATTTGTGATAGAAAGAGAATACCACGGCTCCAGCGTCAGTCCTCTGTATTCAATCTCCTCCACTTTCAGATAACCGCTTGCCACCAGCAGACTCCACACCGCACTTTCATCCTGTTCTAATTGGCCAAATATAATCTGCTCATCAAAATTGACTACAATCTGCTGTCTGTTAATCAGTTTTTCCAGTTCTTCCTTCATATTTGCTGATGCTGACTGCAGGAGTTTACTGATCAATCCATTGGAACTTGTAGCCGCCCAGTAAGGCCGCAGTTTTTTCTCTTTCAGATAATTTGTAATAGACCATGGATTGTAAATATCCCGATGCGTGCCGAAGCAAAATCCGTCATACCATTGTTTTACCAGATTTCTCTTTTCCGGCATTCCAAATTGATCTAATGATCGAAATACCTCTTCTTCTGTAAAGCCAAAACAGTCTGCATAGGCATCGGATGTTGTTGTAATAACCGTCAGATTATTGAGGTCTGAAAAGACAGATTCTTTGGAAATGCGGGTAATTCCAGTCATCACAGCGCGATCCAGATATGGATTTGTTTTGAATGTCGCATTGAAAAGGCTTCTCATAAATCCTACAAATTCATCCCAGTATCCATGAATGTAGGCTTCCTGCATGGGCGTGTCATATTCATCCAGAAAGATCAAAACTTTTTTTCCATATAAAAGATTCAAATAACTGGAAAGATTTTTTAATGCATCCTGTGCTGTCACATCGCTCATTTTTTCTGTAATTTCCAGCATCTGCTGTTTTTCATTTTTCGTAAAACATTCTTCCTTCTCCAAATATCGGTGCTGGCGGTAAGTATCTACAATAATATTTTTTATTTTCTGTACCGCATCCTGATAGTTATTCTGTTTTACGTCCGCAAAGCTCAGAAAGATCACCGGATAAGTTCCCTGCAGCCTACGGTATTTTTCCTGCTTCCAGATGGAAAGTCCTTCAAAGATAGTGCCTTTTTCTGCATACTGTCTGGAAAAGAAACAATTCAGCATGCTCATATTCAGTGTCTTTCCAAATCTTCTCGGACGTGTGATCAGCGTAATATCATCTCCACTTTCCCACCATTGTCTGATAAAATCGGTTTTATCAACATAAAAATAATGATTTTCTCGGAGGGAAGCAAAATCCTGCTTTCCTATACTAATCGCCGGAGTCATATTTCATCTTTCCTTTCTGAACATAGACACCCCAGAATTTTCTGTCTGATAATAGAATGTCCCACTGTTTTCTGATCGATAATCTTATTTTATCAAATCCCGAAAGAAATTAATAGACTTTTTCTTCTGTACAGCAGAAAAATGGCCGTCCGATTCCTCAATACAAGGATCAGACGACCATTTCTCACGGTTGGTTTCCAGTTTTATTTCTCATACAAAAACTCTTCCGGCAGTGTTACGCCGAAATCTTTTGCCAGATGGCGGAATTCATCCGGTGTGATGGTCTGGCGTTTGGTTGGCTGCATGGAGAGGACTTTGACCAGAATCTCTGCGGATTTTTCTGCGGTGTGCATCAGGCCGAAGGTCAGGTCGAAGTCGAAGCCGGCTGCGAACATGCCGTGGTGTGCCCATACGGCGAGGTCGTATTTCTTCATCAGCTCACTCGTTGCGACGGCGATCTCTCTTCCGCCTGGAACCATCCACGGAACAACGCCGATACCGGACGGGAATACGACCGGGCACTCGGTTGCCATTTCCCAGAGTTCGCGGGTAAATACTTTATCCTCTAACGGCAGGACGAAAGTCAGTGCGATGACGTTGGTGGTGTGTGCGTGATAGACAACGCGGTATCTTTCGTCCTGCAGTTTTTTCACTTCCAGGTTCATCAGATGGCTTGGAAGCTCGGAGGTCGGACGGCCGCCGTTGACAAGGCCCCAGACGATGCGGTAATTCTCACCCTTCTCGTCCAGCTCGATCATACAGATGCTGTCTTCCGGTTTGATGATGACGTTTCGGAAATATTTTCCGCTGCCGGTTACAAGGAAGTATTCTCCGGCAAGATTCGGAACGGTGGTTCCGATCGGATTCCACTCTCTTGCCTCAAAATTTTCTTTTACACTCTCGACTTCTTCCGGTTTTACGCGGTAGGAAAGGTTTCCGCCGTTTCTCTCATGCCATCCCTGCTCCCAGCCGTCATTTGCCATCCGGATAAAGCCTTTTACAAATTCTGCATCTAAAAATTTCATTTTTTTCTCCTCATCTTTCTCTATGATATTCCTGCATTTAACGGCACACAATGTCTACCGGCACATCCAGAATTTTTGCCACTTTCAGAATCGTATCAATATGGCGTCCTACTGCTGCTGCCATATGATGCGTCGGGCCTGCCTCGCTCCATCTGTTGCAGAATTCTCTTGCTCCGATGGAAAAGCGTGTTCTCATATTGGTATCTCCGAACATGAAGATCGGTCCGTCCTCGTTGACGCCTTCTGCGACAACAAATTTGAAATGACCGTCTTTATCCTGCGTAATTCCAAGGTAAGTAACGTCTCCGACCGGCGGATAGAACTGGGTCAGATAGCCGCCGCCTGTCTTTCCGTGGAAAACATCGACGATTTTCATCGTAGGTTTTCTTGCCTGGGAAATATCCGCATCGCCCGATCCGGAATGACCGATAATGCAGATGTCCTCGTTGAAGTCGATGGAATACATCTCGGAAAGCTGGCCGGTTCCGGCAATCGTTTTCAGAATGCTCATCGCCATCGCAACTTTGATATCGCCCTCTACGGCGCAGGCGGTTCCCTGTTTGATCAGCATCGAGAATGCCGGGATCAGCATGCTGTCGAGTTTTCCGGCAACGCCCTGGGCAAATCCGTCGTAATGGGATGCCACCATGCCAAGGTCTTCTTCTTTGACCCATTCTTCAAAAGCAACGACATATTTTGCCATATCCCATACGGTTTCTACCGTAGCGCCGCCCTCGATGTCGAAAGTGTCCAGGATATCCTCCGCTTTGGCGCGGATCGCAGTTTCATCTGTGATGTGATCGGCGATTGCCCACATTTTCTCCCAGTCGAACTGTTTCGTGTAAAGTCCCATCCGGTTGTAAAGGTTGGTTTCATCAATATAAAGATCCATCATACCCGGATACGGTCGTCCGATCTGGGCAATGTTGGTGTAGCGGAATCTTCTGCGCACCTGGGCTGCACGGCACCACTCGTCGATTTCTTTTGCCACGTAATCATCGCCGCCCTCTACGACACCTGTGATGACTGCATGACGTTTGCCTGCGCGCTCCAGATCCGCTACCATCTCGCCGACAGCTCCGCACGCATACAGCTCGCCGAGCCATTTCGGTGTATCAGTGTTAGCATAGTCCGGTGCTTTCAGCTTCTGTACGTTTACAAGTACCACCGGCACATTCAGATCGCGGATCGCCGGGAGCATGTTGTAGCTGGTTGCGTAGGTCAGGAGCTGTAAGATGACAAGATCAACATCCGCTGCACGGAACTTGTCTCCTGCTTTCATGGATAATTCTTTCGTTGTGACGATTCCGCCGTCGATCATTTCCACGGTATCCGGGATGGTCTTTTTGAAAGCATCATACTGTGCTTCAAACTCCGGAACCAGGCTCGGGAACTGCGGCAGATATGCACCAAGTGCGATTGCAAATACGCCTACTTTTGCTTTTGTTTCAACTAACATTTTCTTCGCCTCTTTTAACCTTTCTTATTCTTTATGCTTCATATTTCTTAATATCAAAAGAATGGAAAATACAGTTTCTCGCATCTTTCAAATCTTTCAGTTCTTTTCCGGCAATCATCTGTACCGCCAGGTTTCCGATCGCTGTTGCCTCCGTCGGACCTGCCAGAACGGTTCTTCCGGTTTTTTCTGCGGTCAGCCGGTTCAGATAATCGGCATTGGCACCGCCGCCGACTACATGGATCGTCTCATATTTGCATCCGGTCTGCTCTTCGAGTTCTTTTAAAGTCGCTCCGTAGCACACTGCCAGGCTGTTGTAGATAACGGCCGCCACCTCGGCGATTCCCTGCGGTACCTGCTGACCGCTCTCCTCACAGGCTTTCTGCACTTCGGCTGTCATATTTTCCGGTGCAAGGAAACGGTCGTCGTTTGCATCCACGATCGACGGAATGGTGCATTTCGATGCCATTTCGCAGATTGTTCCAAAGCTTAAATCTTCTGCGATTTCTTTTTTCACAGACTGGATCATCCAGAGTCCCATGATATTTTTCAGGAAGCGGTATCTTCTGTTGTAGCCGCCCTCATTCGTAAAGTTGCGCTGCATGGCTTCGGTTCCGCAGTCGGCTTCTTTTAATTCCGTTCCCATCAAAGACCAGGTTCCGGAGCTGATGTAGAGCACATGCTCCTCATTGCTCGGCACGGCTGCTACGGCTGAACCAGTGTCGTGTGTTGCAGGAAGAACGACCTCGCAGTCGAAGCCGACCTGCTCCTGAATCTCGTTTTTCAGATGACCGATGACGGTGCCAGGTTCGCTGATCGGCAGAAAAATCTTCTCCGGATAGCCCAGTTTCTGGATCATCTCTTTGTTCCAGTCTCCCGTTGCCGGATTGACAAGCTGGGTTGTTGTCGCATTCGTATATTCCTGTGCTTTCACACCGGAAAGCAGGAAATTCAGGTAATCCGGAATCATCAGCAGCGTCTCTGCCTGTTCCAGCTCTTCCGGCTTTTTCTCTTTCCAGGCCATGAGCTGATAAATGC
>CAVBNJ010000155.1:0-6673 GCA_963596755.1 bacterium | reverse complement strand
CATGTAAGCATTGATCTTATCCTGCTCCATGCCTTTTGCCCAGAAACGCTCACGGGAGCGGCGTACATACCAGTTACTCATATCATCAACGAAGGACTGCAGAGCTTTTGCTGCCTCCGGGATACGGTAATTTGCCAGGTTGTCGTCTACGGCTTTTACGGTAGATTCCAGACGGGACAGCAGCCATTTATCCATAACAGCCAGCTTGTCGTACTCCAGGCTGTATTTCGTTGCATCGAATTTGTCGATGTTTGCATACAGTACGAAGAATGCGTAGGTGTTCCACAGGGTTCCCATGAACTTTCTCTGTCCTTCGACTACGGTCTTGCCTGCGAAACGGCTCGGCAGCCACGGAGCGCTGCTGGTGTAGAAGTACCAGCGGATCGCATCGGCGCCGTATGTCTGCAGTGCATCGAACGGATCTACGGCATTTCCTTTGGACTTACTCATCTTCTGGCCGTTCTCATCCTGTACCAGACCAAGAACGATAACGTTCTCGTACGGTGCTTTGTTGAACAGCAGGGTGGAAATTGCAAGCAGGGAGTAGAACCATCCACGGGTCTGGTCTACTGCCTCGGAAATAAACTGTGCCGGGAACTGTTTCTCAAAGGTTTCTTTGTTCTCGAATGGATAGTGATGCTGTGCGAACGGCATGGATCCAGAGTCGAACCAGCAGTCGATAACCTCCGGTACACGGTGCATTTCTTTGCCGCATTTCGGGCACTTGATGGTAACTGCGTCGATGTATGGGCGGTGAAGCTCGATGTCATCCGGGCAGTTGTCGGATTTTTCTTTCAGCTCTTCGATGCTGCCGATGCAGTCCTGATGGCCGCATTCACACTGCCATACCGGAAGAGGAGTTCCCCAGTAACGGTTTCTGGAAAGTCCCCAGTCCTGAACGTTCTCCAGCCAGTCGCCGAAACGTCCTTTTCCGATGCTCTCCGGAATCCAGTTGATGGTGTTGTTGTTGCGGATCAGATCCTCTTTGACAGCTGTCATGCGGATAAACCAGGTCTCGCGTGCATAGTAGATCAGCGGAGTATCGCATCTCCAGCAGTGCGGGTAGCTGTGCTCGAACAGCGGAGCGTCAAACAGAAGGCCTTTGTCCTCGAGTGCCTGCAGAACCGGCATATCTGCTTTCTTGCAGAAGGTGCCTGCCCACGGAGTTTCCTCGGTCATCTCACCTTTTTCGTTGACTAACTGTACGAACGGAAGGTCATATCTGTGGCCGACTTTGGAGTCGTCCTCACCGAATGCAGGAGCGATATGAACAACACCGGTACCATCGGTCAGTGTTACGTAGGTATCGCAGACTACATAGTATGCTTTTTTGTTTCCGACTCTGTCTTTTGCGTACGGGAACAGCGGCTCGTACTCTTTGAACTCGAGATCTTTACCCTGATAATGCGTGAGGATTTCAGCGCCCTCACCGAGAACGGTGTCTACCAGAGCAGCTGCCATATAATAGGTATATCCTTTGCTTGCTACTTTTACGTAATCCTCTTCCGGGTTTACGCAGAGTGCAACGTTGGAAGGAAGGGTCCACGGTGTTGTGGTCCATGCCAGGAAGTAAGCATCCTCGCCTTTTACTTTAAAGCGGACAACTGCAGAACGTTCTTTGACGTCTTTGTATCCCTGTGCTACTTCGTGAGAAGAAAGCGGGGTACCGCAGCGCGGGCAGTAAGGAACGATTTTGTGTCCTTCGTACAGAAGACCTTTCTTCCAGATCTCTTTTAATGCCCACCACTCGGACTCGATGTAATCGTTGTGATACGTAACGTATGGGTTTTTCATATCAGCCCAGAAACCAACGGTATGGGAGAAGTCTTCCCACATTCCCTCGTATTTCCATACGCTCTCTTTACACTGCTCGATAAATGGCTCTACGCCGTATTTCTCGATCTGATCTTTTCCGTCCAGGCCGAGTTTTTTCTCAACTTCCAGCTCTACCGGCAGTCCGTGGGTATCCCAGCCTGCTTTTCTCGGTACCTGATAGCCTTTCATGGTACGGTATCTCGGAATCATATCCTTGATAACACGGGTCTCTACGTGACCGATGTGCGGTTTTCCGTTTGCGGTCGGAGGTCCGTCATAGAATACGTAGGACGGGTTTCCTTCGCGCACTTTCATACTTTTCTCGAAGATCTGATTGTCTTCCCAGAACTTCTCAACCTGTTTTTCTCTCTCGACAAAGTTCATGTCGGTTGAAACTTTCTTATACATTTTTGTACCTCCTATTTCGTTCACAGTTAGTTAAAATCAAAAAAAGCTCCCGCCCTGTAATAGGACGAAAGCTGTACTTATCGTAACCACCTGTTACATACTATCATATGCATTTCCTGTAACGGGGAACGGCCGGCACTTCTTACCACTGCTCTCCGGCTTTCTATATTTTATGCACCGGGCGCGCAGATTCAGAACTGCAACTTGGAAGTGATGTTCACCTGCCGCTACTTGTACCGGACTTCCACCATCCCCGGCTCGCTTTCAACATACCGTTCACGCGCAGACTACTGTCTTCGTCATCGTTTTTCATGCCTTATTATAACTAGGGGCTGTGAGCGTTGTCAAGAGTGGAAATCACATTTTCTCACAGATTTCTTTTACCTGTTTCCAGTTTCTTCTGATACAAATGGTGCCAATTCCGACTGTGACAAGTTCTGCAATGAGAAATGTGCACCAGATCAGCCACAGTGCCCCAGGCTCGCGTTTTGCATACCAGGAAAACCAGTAGGCCAGCGGCAGGACAAACAGGAACTGTCTGCAGATGGAAATCAGAAGCGAGTAACTGCCTCCGTCCAAGCCCTGAACAATAGCCTGATAGGCAACGTTGATTCCGGCAAACAGGAAACTTAAGGATGCCACCCGAAGTGCTGTAATACAGATTTGCTCTGTCTCGCCCGACAGGCCAAAAAGCATGGTAATCGAACCGGAAAACAGCTCAATCAGAATTGTTCCGGCGATCATTAAGATTGCTGTAAATAAAATTCCGTATTTCATTCCCTCCCGAATGCGTTCTTTTTTTCTCATTCCATAGGCAAATGACACCACCGGCGTAATCACATCCCGCATTCCGAATGCCGCGAACAGCATCAACTGCTGAATTTTGTAATACAGGCCATAAACCGTAACTACACTTTCACCGATACCGCCGAAAATAATATTTAACCCGTAGTTCATGACCGACAGTAATGCCTGTGAAATAATTGCCGGGATTCCGATTTTATAAATTGCCGCTATCACATGCCAGGAAAGTCTGACATTTTTCCAGTGATTCTGTATTTCTTTATTCAATCTTATATGAAATACAACGCCAAGCAAAAGCGAAATCATCTGTCCGGCTACTGTTGCATAGGCCGCTCCCGCAATCCCCATGGCCGGAAATTTTCCAATGCCGTAAATCAGAACTGGATCCAGTATAAGATTGGTGATTGTTCCGGCCGTTGCAGCTATCGTTGAGAAAACGGTTCTTCCCGTTGCCTGTAACATCTTTTCCACGATTGTATAAAAAATAATGCCAAAAGAAAGAATGCTGTTAATCTTCAGATATTTTACTGCCATCTCAGCCACGAGTGGATTTTTTGTCTGCGAATGAATAAATGTATTCACGCCAAACAGACCAAAGAGCAGACAGGCCAGATAAATCACACCGCCAAGAAAAAGTGCATTTCCCGCTGTTAAATTGACTTTTTCCTGGTTCCGCTCCCCAAGTCCTCTCGACAAAAGTGCCAGCGCACCTGCGCCGGTTCCTATCGACAGTGCAACGATCAGAATCTGTGCCGGATATGCGAGCGCCAGTGCGGTTAATGCCGCCTCTCCGTTCTGCGTCATATGCGATACAAAAATGCTGTCTACAATATTATAGACTGCTGAAAACATCAGCGATAATACCGAGGGAATTCCCATATTGAGCAGCAGCTTTGGAACCGGCATATTCTTCATTTTATTGCTTTCCATTTTTTCATCTCTCCTTTTCTTTTTACTAGTTTCCTAGCTATTTATGTAAAATTTTCAGCAGACTTTCTTCGCCTGCTGAATATTCAACTGATATTGGAAATCATTCTTTTCAGGGTTCTGTTAAACTGTTCCAGATCTTCCCGTGAAATTCCCCGCGTCAACTGTTTTTCCAGTTCATCAAGTCCCACTTCCACGGCTTCTTTATGCTCCAGCGCCGCCTCACTTGGCACAATACGTTTTAAACGGGCATCATAAGAACACGGAATTCTCCGGATCAGACCATTGTTCTCCATTTTTTTCAATAGTTCTGTTGCCGTTGAGGAACGCAGTCCAAATGCTTCCATAACATCCTTCTGGAAAATTTCATGATCCGAATACTCAATCACATAATGAAGCACCCGGCTCTGCGCACCGCTTAATCCTGTATTCGGCGCAAGATTGTCCAGTTTTCTTCGCATTTTATTGGACATATTACAGAGATTACTGGTTACATTTTTTCCATAGATTCCCATTTTGTTTCCCCTTTTGTCTCATTTCATTTAACTAGGTTCCTAGGTAAATATACAAATGATTTTTCGTTTTGTCAAGTGGTTTTTATGAGGCGGGTGCATTGCTATTTGGATGGGGGAATGGTAAAATCGGGGTATAATCAAAAGGACGGAAGGGAAGTGGAACAATGGGAAGATTTGTGAATCCGGACAACAGTGCGTTTCAGGTTGCTCTCAATTCTGAAATCTATGTGGACAAGACAGGGCTTTTATCGTATACCAACAAAGTTCTGGACACAATGCAGGGCTACATCTGCAACAGCCGTCCGCGGCGGTTTGGAAAATCGTTTACTGCAAATATGCTGGCGGCTTATTACAGCAAGGGCTGTGATTCCAGAAAAATGTTTTCCGGTCTTGCGATCAGCCAGATGCCAGACTTTGAGAAACATCTGAACCGGTACGACGTGATCCATCTGGATATCCAGTGGTTTCTTTCGAATGTCAGCGATCCGGAGCAGATTGTGGCCTATATTACAGAATGCACTCTGGCTGAACTGCGCGCCATCTATGCAGAGCAGCTTCCGCCGGAAGTTTCCACCGTTCCCGATGCTCTCTCCCGGATCAAAGAAGCGACAGGTCAGAAATTTGTCATTATTATTGATGAATGGGATGTCCTGATCCGTGATGAGGCTTCCAACCAGAAAATTCAGGATGATTACATCAATTTTCTCCGAGGAATGTTCAAAGGGACAGAGCCGACGAAATATATCCAGCTTGCGTTTCTGACGGGCATTCTTCCGATTAAAAAGCTGAAAACCCAATCCGCTTTAAATAATTTTCATCAGTATTCCATGCTGAATCCAGGCCCGCTGGCTTCCTACATTGGATTCACAGAAGATGAAGTTTCCGCTCTCTGCCAGAAATACGGACAGAATTTTGAAGAAGTCAGACGATGGTACGACGGCTATCTGCTTGGAAATTACCATGTATATAACCCAAACGCGGTGACAAGTCTGCTTCTGGAAGGGACTTTTCAAAGTTACTGGTCGGAGACGAGCACGTACGACTCGATGCTTCCTTTTATCAATATGGATTTTGACGGATTGAAAACTGCGATTCTGGAAATGCTCTCCGGCGCCGCGGTTTCTGTCCTTGTCACTTCTTTTAAAAATGACATGGTCAGCTTTGTGAATAAAGATGATGTTCTGACACTTCTGATTCATTTGGGCTATCTTGCCTACAACCAGCAGACGCAGACGGCATATATTCCCAATGAAGAAATCCGCAGGGAATTTCTGACTGCGGTGACCTCCAATCACTGGAATGAACTTTTCACTTTCCAGCAGGAATCTGCCGATCTTTTAGATGCTACGCTCGATATGGATGAAAATGCTGTCGCTGCCGGAATTGAAAAGATCCATGAGGAATATACCTCTGTGATTCAGTATCACAATGAAAATTCTCTCAGTTGTGTGCTCACGATTGCTTATTTAAGTACAATGCAATACTACTTCAAACCCATTCGCGAGCTTCCGACCGGGCGCGGTTTTTCCGATTTTGTCTTTCTGCCAAAACCAGAATACCGATATGATTTTCCGGCACTTGTAGTGGAACTGAAATGGAACAAGAACGCAGAAACGGCACTGGAGCAGATTAAAAGACAGCATTACCCGGCTTCTATTGCATCTTATACGGGGGATATTCTGCTGGTTGGTGTTAATTATGATAAGAAGACGAAGGTGCATGAGTGTCGGATTGAGAAATATTTGAAATAGAGTTTTTATAAAACCCCTGGCATACACTGCAGTTCATTCTCCGCGTATGTCAGGGTCATTTTTATGTACCTGCCTGCATTTTCACCGCCTGATACAGCACAACTGCGTCGCGGAACCCTCTTGGATTATAGCCGCTGATTTTCCAGATGTGGTTCAGGCGGTACTGGAGGCTGTTTTTGTGCAGGAACAGTTCCTGTGCCGTTTTCTGCAGAGACATGTCGTTTGCGAAATAGCGGCGCAGCAGTTCGCAGTCCTCCGGTTTTAGTTTTCCGATCACTTTTTCAATATAAAAGGCTTTTACCTGCTCCGAAATGTTTTCCAGAAGAAGTTCATTTTCCATCTGTTCTGCTCCTCTCTTTTGCTGATTTTTGTTATCCGTACCATTTTTTTCTCCGCCATTTCCTGCTATACTGTAATAAGAAAAAACAGGACAAAGCAAGAAAGCTGGGAGGT
>CAVBNJ010000154.1:0-6688 GCA_963596755.1 bacterium | reverse complement strand
CTGTTTGCCACCATCGCAGCTCTGATTCTGATTCCGGTCGGATATTCGTTTTTCCTGTATCAGAAAGGAATCTGAAAATGCAAAAAGCATCTGTTTCTTTCCCGTCTTCCGGGTCTGGAAACAGATGCTTTTTCTATGTGCGTTGTGTGTGAAATCAGATGGTTCTGGCTTTTTGTATTTACTCTGTCGGATGCAGATTTTTCAGCGATACGTCGAGGATCGGTGCAGAGTGGGTCAGCGCGCCGCTGGAGACGTAATCTACGCCGGTGTCAAGAATCGTGGCAATGTTTTCTTTCGTCACGTTTCCGGAGCACTCGGTCTTTGCTCTGCCGTTGATGATGGCTACTGCCTCTTTCATCTGCTCCGGCGTCATATTGTCGAGCATGATGATGTCGGCTCCGGCATCTGCCGCCTCACGCACCATGTCGAGCGTTTCGCACTCGACTTCAATCTTCCGCACAAATGGGGCGTAATCGCGTGCCATCTCGATGGCTTTTGTGACACTGCCTGCGGCTCCGATGTGGTTATCTTTTAAGAGAACGCCGTCGGACAGATTGTATCTGTGATTCTGGCCGCCGCCGACTTTTACGGCATATTTTTCAAAGATACGCATATTCGGGGTTGTTTTTCTGGTGTCGAGAAGTGTGGTCTTCGAACCCTCGAGCAGCTTTGCAACGCTTTTCGTGTATGTTGCGATTCCGCTCATCCGCTGCAGATAGTTGAGCGCCGTTCTCTCTCCGGAGAGCAGAACACGGATGTCTCCGTTCACCGTTGCAAGGAGATCGCCTTTCTTTACTTCATCGCCGTCTTTGACATACGGAATAATCTCTGTTTTCTCATCGAGCAGCGTAAAGACTCTTGCAAAAACTTCCATTCCTGCGATCACGCCGTCCTGTTTGCAGAGAAGCTGTACCGTTCCCTGGCATGCTTCCGGCATCACGGCGTTCGTGGTCACATCCTCACTGGAGATGTCCTCCTGCAGTGCCAGCAGTAAGTAATTATCCACATTTAGTGTTCTTGTGATTGGATTCATATTCGTCTTCCTTTCTGATTGCATCCCAGATGCTTTTCTTGCAGTGTTCTGCGTATTGTTCCGGATTCCGGTAATCTTCTTTTGTAATATCGTATCGTTTTTCCAGCAGCTTCCATTCGTTTTCATCCGGCTCTGCTGCTGTTTCGGTGCGGCCAGCATGTTCTGCAAGGCCATCTGCTGCCCATTCCGAAGCCATCTTCTTTGCCGCACGCTCTGCGAATACCAGGCTTTCCAGCAGAGAATTGCTTGCCAGACGGTTTGCCCCGTGGACGCCGTTGCAGCTCGTCTCGCCCGCCGCGTACAGATGCTCCATCGTTGTCTCACTGCTGCTGTCTACCTTGACACCGCCCATGAAATAATGCTGTGCCGGGACAACCGGAATCGGCTCTTTTGTGATATCATAGCCTTCTTCGAGGCATTTCTGATAGATATTCGGGAAGCGTTCTTTCACATCGAGCGGGATTGTTTTTAACGAAAGCCACACATGCTTCGTGTGATCTTTTTCCATCTGGCGGTGAATCTCGCGGGAAACGACATCGCGCGGCTGCAGTTCATCGGTGAAGCGGTTTCCGTTTTTATCGAGCAGCACAGCGCCCTCACCGCGGACCGATTCGGAGATCAGGAAACGACGGCCTTTCTTTTCGGAATACAGCGTCGTCGGATGGATCTGGACATAATTGACATTTTTCAATGCCACGTTTCTGCGGATCGCAATCGCAAGTGCGTCTCCGGTCAGATGCGGGAAGTTCGTGGAATTATCGTAAATTCCGCCGATGCCGCCGCAGGCCCAGATGACATCTTTTGCGTAAACCGGAAGCAGTTTTCCTTCTTCGTCGCGGATCAGCACGCCCTCGCAGGTGTTCTTCCGGGAGAGAATATCGCACATCGTCGTGTGGGTCAGAAGCGTCACATTCGGCAGTTTTTTCACCTGCTCCAGCAGCTTGCTTGTGATCTCCTTTCCGGTTACATCGTCATGAAACAGAATGCGGTTGGTGGAATGTGCGCCCTCTTTCGTATAGCAGAGCTCCCCGTTCTCATCGCGGCGGAAATCCACGCCGTATGCAATCAGCTGGTTGATGACCTCCCGCGACGAGCGGATCATGATTTCCACAGACTCCGGCGTATTTTCATAATGACCGGCGTGCATCGTATCTTCATAAAACGCATCGTAATCGTTTTCGTTTTTCAGAACACAGATACCGCCCTGCGCGAGGAAGGAATCGCTGTCCTCGGTATCTGCCTTTGTTATCATCAGAATATCGGATTCTTTGGGCAGATGAAGTGCTGCAAAGCATCCTGCCACACCGCATCCTACAATCACTGCATCATAATACTTTTTCATTTTTTGTTCCTCTTTTCCTGCATCTGTTTACTTTGCAAGCTCCAGCATTCTCTTCAGCGGCTCATGCGCGTCAGAAACTTCCTGCTCGCTAAGTAATACTTCATTCTCCTCGTTTTCCAGTGCTTCGATCACTTTGTCCAGTGTTACTTTTTTCATGTTTGGACAGATCTGCGTATTGCCGAGCGCATAGAATTTCTTATCCGGACAGCGTTTTTTCAGTTCTGCAAAGACACCGAGCTCGGTTGCCACGAGAAACTCCGTGTCCTCGCTTGCCTCAGCATATTTGATGATGCCGGCGGTGCTTCCGACGTAATCGGCAAGTGCGACCACTTCGCTTCTGCATTCCGGGTGAACGAGAAGTTTTGCCTGCGGGCGCGCCTCTTTTGCAGCTTTTGCAGCTTCCGGGCGGATCGCGGCGTGTACATGACAGAAGCCGTCATTTAAGATGATATGTTTTTCCGGCACCCGCTCGGCTACATACGTTCCGAGATGCTCATCCGGGATGAAGAAAATGTCGTGATTCGGCAGCGCTTTTACAATTTTTACGGCGTTGGAGGATGTGACACAGACATCGGAATGGCTTTTTAATTCCGCGGTAGAGTTGACGTAGCATACGACGGCGACATCCGGGTATTCTTTCCGGATTTCCTCGATTTTTTCTACGGTCGCCATATGTGCCATCGGGCAGTCGGCGTGCAGATCCGGGAGCAGTACCTTTTTGCCCGGGTTCAGGATTTTGGCGCTCTCGCCCATGAAGCGTACACCGCAGAGTACGATCACACTGGCATCCACTTTCGTCGCCATGTCGCTTAAGTAATACGAATCTCCTATGTAATCTGCCATTTCCTGCACTTCATCCGGCACGTAATAATGCGCCATGATGACGGCGTTTTTCTCTTTCTTTAATGCTTCCAGCTTTTCTCTTCTGGTATCCATTGTTTTTGTTTCCTTCCTCTTTTATCTTTACAATGATCTGATATTTTTTTAACATTGCTCATTTAGCGCCTAGTATACCACACTTTTTGTCATGTGACAAGACAGTTGTAATATTCATTGTCCATTTTTTCTTTCTTGCCTTTTTCTGTGCCTATGGTCTATAATAGAGGTACTTGTCTGACATACGAGATTTTTATTTCTGATAAAGGAGTTTTTTTAAGATGAACAAAAAGGAAATTGCCGAGATTAAAAAACTGTTTACCCCGTCCCACTGTGCGATCACGCGGATCTGCGGATGCTATGTGGATGCGGAGAAGAATATTAAGACGAAATTAAAAGAAGCATTTCTTTCTCTTGAGGAAGAAGAAATGTTCAAGTATTTTAAAATCTTCAAGAGCACCCTCTCCGGCACGATTGGAAAAAATCTGCTGAATATGGAGTTTCCGCTTTCCCAGGAGAGCGAGGGCGGCACACAGGAATTTCTCTTAAAGCTGCGCAACAGTGAGCTGAAGGACGAAGCGCTGATCGATGAGTTTTATGAGAAGGTCATGGCGGATTATCTGTATCCGGAGAATTACTATATTATCCTGATCCACAGCGCTTACGACGTTCCGGGCCGCGCTTCCGATAATCTGGATATGGATGATGCATCGGATTACGTGTATGAATTCATCCTCTGCAGCATCTGCCCGGTAAAACTCGACAAGCCGGGACTTTGCTACAATGTGTCCCACAACACCATCGAAAACCGCGTACAGGACTGGGTAGTCGGCGCACCGGAGAATGGCTTCCTCTTCCCGGCCTTCACGGACCGCAATACGGATATTCATAATCTCCTGTATTTCACGAAAAACGCTGAGATGGATCAGCCGGACTTCCTGGATCACTTTCTTGGCTGCCAGGCACCGCTCTCCGCGAAATCCCAGAAAGAGACGTTCCAGTCTATTATAGAAGAAACTCTCGATTCCGCCTGCGATTTTTCTACTGTTATGACGATTCAGGAGAACCTGAATACGATGATCGAGGAGCGGAAAGACGATCCGGAACCGGTTGTGCTCGACAAACACGAGGTAAAACGCCTGCTCGCCAGCAGCGGTGTGCCGAATGAACAGCTCGATGAGTTCGATGAGAAGTACGAAACGATTGCGGATGAGAAGGCAAGCTTCGTTGCCTCGAATGTAGCCAGCACCCGGAACTATGAGATCCGCACCCCGGATGTCATCATCAAAGTCAGCCCGGAAAAGGCACAGCTCATCGAAACCCGTACGATCGACGGAATCCCATACATTCTGATTGAGGCGGCGGACGAGGTGGAAATCAACGGAATCCTCTTAAAACCGTCCCGCCCGGCAGATGAGGATGATGCGGAATTTTAATCATAGTAAATCGCATATCTGCGTAAAAAAGCGGCAGTCCTTTTTGTTTTGGACTGTCGCTTTTTCTGATTTTAATGATCTGTTTCGCATGATCTGATTTAAATCTTCCACTCTGCCGAAGCCGTCTGCAGTTCTACGAGTCTTGCGTAGATTCCTTTCTTTTTCATCAGCTCGGCATGAGTTCCGCGTTCCGCAACAACACCTCCGTCCAGAACAAGAATCTGATCGGCGTTTTCTACGGTACGCATCCGGTGTGCGATGACAAGAACCGTTTTTCCTTTCACCAGACGGGAAATCGCCTCCTGGATTTCGGTTTCATTATCGACATCGAGGGACGCGGTCGCTTCATCCATAAAATTGGGTAGCCCTCTCCCATCCCGCTAAAACACTGGCTTTAACGGCAGAGACACGAGTGTATCGTGTTTCTTTTCTAGCGAATATCATTTCCCTTCCTGTAGTTTTCGTGGCACCGTTTTTCCAGTGTTCGTTTTATCTCAACAGCAACAGCCCGGCATCTTCTCCAGGCTGCTGTAGATTACTTTCATTCTTATTATAAAGTTTTCAGTACATTCAAATCTTTTTTATTCAGTGCTTTTCTCAGTCTTACGTTTTCCTGTTCAACTTGTTCTTTCTCACGTTTCAGTTCCCGAATCTGTTGTTCCAGCAGGTTAATCCGATTTTTCATTACAATATCTCCGATGTATCTTTTCGGATCAATCATTCCTACCTGCTGTTCCAGTGCCCGATCCATTTCTTTTCTGACTGCCTCATTCTTATAGAAGAACCCTCTGGACAAGCCTGTCCTTTTTACCAGTTTTGGAACTGTAACTTTTTCTTCCTCTGCCAGCATTTGTCGGATTTCTGTAACCGCCCGGCTTATTTTTTCTTCACTCGTCTTTCTATTGCAGGCTATCATCATATCGTATTTGTTCATACTCTTCACCCCATCCACCCAAATTTTCTAATATAATCTGTGATAATTTATTTCTTACCGCTCTGGTTTCGTCTGCCAGAATCTGATTGCTCATCTTTCGGTAATACCTTACGTTTCTCAGACTGCTGTGTCCAAGCAACCTGGCAATCGTCCAGTCATCCAAATGCATTTCTGTAAGTTTTACCCCATAGTAGTGTCGGTACATATGGGAGTTAAATCCAAATAACTGGCCGTTGTCATCCCTTATATCTTCTTTGTAAATAAGGCGTAGAATTCGACCATAGATCCGACCGTATGTCCAGGGAACTTGGGGATTATTTTCATTTGCAAAAATGTATACCGTATCTCCGATTTTTTCTTTTGTGTAATGAATGGCTGCTTTTATCAGAGATTCAAGTTCCATGCTGATTGGTTTTTCGTAATAATGGGACTTTGGCTGATTGATCCGAATGATCACTTCATTTCCTTTTTTTATTAGACAATCGGTCCGTAAAGTCAGGGTATCGGATATCCTTGTTCCAAGCATTTGGTGAATGATCATCAGCCTTGCCGTCTGTTCATCCACTTTTACCAAAAAAGAATTTATCCGTTTCAATTCTGCGTCAGAATACGTTTTAAATTCAGCTCTTGTGGCTGGTGGAATATCTCTGTTCAAAATAATGTTATTCAGTTGTTCGTAGTGATACAACTTTCCAACCATCTCCAGAACGCTACGCAATCTGTTCAATTCTGAACGGAATTCCTTCGTCTGTAGAATCTCCGTATTCAGATAAATCAGATAATCTTCTATAATTTCCCGGCTGATTTCCTGACAGCTTTCTACCTCCGGATGCTTTTCTTTTAGGAATCTGGAAATCCTACGCATTGCTGTCATTTCTCTCACCACACTGCTTACATTTTCCTGCTTTAGCTGGATATAAATTGCTTTTTTCAGTTCCTCTTTGATGTCTTCTTGATAAATTCCCGTAAATCGTATTGTCCGATAGTTCTTGGTTAGAGTTGTTTTTAATTCTATATCCAGTTTTTTCAATTCCCATATATCCTTTAACACTTCATCTCGCATGTCT
>CAVBNJ010000153.1:0-6713 GCA_963596755.1 bacterium | reverse complement strand
GACAAACTGAATCACGACTCCTCCATCAGCGGACTGCTGGATCCGGCGGATCGTATTCAGAAAGTGATTCGTAAATTTAAAAACCACGAGAAGATCTGATTTTCCTGTGAATTTTTCACAAATGGCGAAGCCGTTACGAAAACGGTTTCGTCATTTTTTTGCAATTTTAGCAAATTGTTGCTAGTTCTTTTCGGTTTCCGGTTGTATAATGAAATTACATTGTACGATGAAGGAGGTATCATTCATGCAGTTTGGACATTTTGATGATGCGAAAAAAGAGTATGTCATCACAAGCCCGAAAACTCCGCTTCCGTGGATCAACTACCTGGGATCTGAGAACTTCTTTTCTCTGATTTCCAATACCTGCGGCGGCTACAGTTTTTACAAGGACGCAAAACTTCTGCGTCTGACCCGTTATCGTTATAACGATACTCCGCTCGATCAGAACGGACGCTACTATTACATCAAGGACGGCGATACCGTCTGGAACCCGGGCTGGCAGCCGACCCAGACGCCGCTCGATTCCTACGAGTGCCACCATGGCCTTGGCTACAGCCGTTTCGTTTCTTCCAAAAACGGAGTTGCCGCTGAACTGACCGCTTTTGTTCCGCTGGCAGATTCCTGCGAAGTAAACCGTCTCGTGCTGACCAACAACGGCACCGAGGAAAAGACACTGGCTCTGACTTCTTTCGTTGAGTTCTGCTTCTGGAACGCGATGGACGATATGACGAACTTCCAGAGAAACTTCAGCATCGGTGAAGTTGAGATCCAGGGTTCTGAGATTTACCACAAAACTGAGTACCGTGAGCGCCGCAGACATTACGCTGTCTATGCAGTCAACTGCCCGATCGACGGATACGACACCGACCGTGACGCATTCCTCGGCGCTTACCGCGGAAACGACCGTCCGGAGACCGTTCTGCGCGGCACTGCAGGCAATACCGTTGCCAGCGGATGGGGCGTGATCGGTTCCCACCACATCGACGTTACCTTAAAACCAGGCGAGTCCCGCTCCTTTATCTTCGTTCTCGGCTACTGCGAGAATGCAGCGGACGACAAATGGGAAGCACCTGGCGTAATCAACAAAAAGCCGGCAAAAGAAATGCTCTCCCACTACAAGACCGACGAGCAGGTTGATGCAGCACTTGCAGAACTTGCTTCTTACTGGGATGGCCTGCTGGCAAAATATGCGCTTACCTGTGCAGACGAGAAACTGGGACGCATGGTCAACATCTGGAACCAGTATCAGTGTATGGTTACCTTCAACATGTCCCGTTCGGCTTCCTACTTCGAGTCCGGCACCGGCCGCGGTATGGGATTCCGTGATTCCTGCCAGGATCTGCTCGGCTTCGTTCACCTGATTCCGGACCGCGCAAGACAGCGTCTGCTCGATATCGCCGCTACCCAGTTTGAGGACGGAAGCGCATATCATCAGTATCAGCCGCTGACCAAGAAAGGAAATATGGACATCGGAAGCGGATTCAACGATGACCCGCTCTGGCTGATCGCCGGATGCGCTGCTTACATCAAAGAGACCGGAGATTTCTCCATTCTCGATGAGCAGGTTGATTTCGACAACGATTCCACCAAGGCACAGCCTCTGATGGAGCACCTGAAACGCTCTTTCGACTTTACCGTAAACCATCTCGGACCGCACAAACTGCCGCTGATCGGCCGTGCTGACTGGAATGACTGTCTGAACCTGAACTGCTTCTCTGCAGAGCCGGGCGAACCGTTCCAGACGACAGGACCTTCCGAAGGACCGGTTGCCGAGTCTGTCTTCATCGCCGCTATGTTCGTCAAATACGGCAAAGAGTACGCAGCAATCTGCCGCCGCAGAGGCAATGAGGAAGAAGCTGTTTACGCAGAAAAAGAAGTCGAAAAAGTTTACCAGGCAGTTCTCGACGCAGGCTGGGACGGCGAATGGTTCCTGCGTGCTTATGATGCTGCAGGCGAAAAAGTCGGCTCCAACGAGTGCGAGGAAGGCAAGATCTTTATCGAGCCGCAGGGCTTCTGTGTTCTTGCTGAGATCGGTGTCAAAGAGGGACTGGCTGAAAAAGCCCTGACTTCTGTGAAAAATATGCTGGAAACCAAGTACGGCGTTGTTCTTCTGCAGCCGGCTTACTCCAAGTATTACCTGAATCTTGGTGAGGTTTCTTCTTATCCGCCGGGATACAAAGAAAATGCAGGTATCTTCTGCCACAACAACCCATGGATCTCCATCGCAGAGACGGTTGTCGGACACGGAAACCGCGCGTTCGATCTGTACCGCAAGATCTGCCCGGCTTACATTGAGGACATCAGTGAAATCCACCGCACCGAGCCGTATGTTTACTCTCAGATGATCGCCGGAAAAGATGCTGCTCACTTCGGCGAGGCAAAGAACTCCTGGCTGACCGGTACTGCCGCATGGACTTTCGTCAATGTTTCCCAGTACATTCTCGGCATCCAGCCGGATTACGACGGACTTTCCTTAAATCCGTGTATTCCGTCCGATATGGAAGAGTTCAAGATCCGCAGATACTTCCGCGGCGCATGGTACAACATTACCTTTAAGAATCCGGAGCACAAGGAGAAGGGCGTTTCTTCCCTGACGGTCAACGGAACTGCAGTCGAAGGAAATCTGATTCCGATCACCGAAGGCTGCACCGAGTATGATGTTGTTGCTGTGATGTAAGTTTTTTCAGATCACAAATCTCCATACATATAAGACGAGCCCCCGAAAAAGCAATCTGCTTTTCCGGGGGCTCGTCCCTTTTTCTCTTATTCTTACTGTAACTGCCGTCTCTCTCTGACACCGGAAAGATCCTTGATGACCTCTCCTGCCAGAATCAGTCCTGCTACGGACGGCACAAATGCGATGCTGCCCGGGATGTCACGCCGTTCGGTGCATTTTCTTGCAGCTCCCGGAGGACAGATGCAGTGTGTCCGGCAGCTGATGCTCATGTCCTCAAGCGGGCGGATGGATTTCTCCTCGGAATATACAACTTTCAGTTTCTTCACGCCGCGCTTTTTCATCTCACGCCGCATCACCTTTGCCAGCGGGCACATATTCGTTTTGTAGATATCTGCCACACGGAACTTCGTCGGATCCAGTTTGTTTCCGGCTCCCATACAGCTGATGACCGGCACGTTGCATGCTTTGGCACGCATGATGATCTCAATCTTTGCCGTTACGGTATCGACCGCATCGACAACGTACGAATACTTTGTGAAATCGAAATCATCCGCATTTTCCGGCAGATAGAAGCATTTGTACGTTTCCACCTCCGCCTTCGGATTGATATCGAGAATCCGCTCTTTCATTACGTCTACTTTATATTTTCCAACACTGCTTCTCGTCGCAATAATCTGACGGTTAATGTTGGTCAGGCAGACTTTATCGTCATCCACCAGTACAAAATGGCCCACACCGCTTCGTGCCAGTGCCTCTACGGTATAGCCGCCCACGCCGCCGATACCGAAAACAGCAACCGTTGCATCTGCCAGAAGATCCATGCTCTCCTGTCCGAGCAGAAGCTGTGTTCTGGAAAACTGATTCAATGCCATTTGTTTTCCTCCTTGTTTGTTATAATCTCTACTACAATGATAGGTTATTTATTTTTATCTGTCAATACCTTACGGAACCAGCTCTGCGGGAATTCGAAGACAAACAGGATGCCGAGTACAATTGCTACTGCATCTTTCAGCGTCAGAAAGCCTCTCGCGCCCGCGCGCTCCAGATCGTCGGTCACTACATAAAAGGCTGTCCAGTAAATGCCGCTTCCCGGCACCAGAGGGAAAATTCCCGCGATGAGAAACACGGTCACCGGGCAGCGCTTATATACTGCAAAGCTGCGCGACAGGATGATGACGAGCACGGTCGCAAAAAAGATCGAAACCGGCTCCGTCGTATACGGAAGGATCAGTTTGTAGCAGATCCAGCCGCACGCCCCCGCAATCCCGCAGTACAGGTAATATTTCCGCGGCACCTGGAACAGAAGCGCAAACGCGATCGTTCCGACGCAGGCGGCAAAAAATTCCGCGATTAAACGAATCGTCTCACTCATAGCTGCAGTCCTCCTGCCAGTTGATGGTAGCCCGTGATAATCAGGCCGACACCGAGCGCGATACAGAACGTCACAAGCAGTGCATCGAGCAGCCGCACGGAACCCGCGATATAGTCCTGGTCGGCGATATCACGGATCGCATTCGTAAAATTCACACCGGGCACCAGCGGAATGATCGAGCCGATGATGACCTTGTCCAGATGATGGCCGATCCCCGCCTGATACAGAAAGACCGCGATCAGCGTGACGAGCGCCCCGCCGGAAATGTTTGTCGCGATCTTCGACATTCTGCCCCGCAGCAGATACAGCAGGTACACATACAGGACGAAGCCGGACAGAAACGCTACCATACTGTCGACCACGTCACCGCCGAACAGGAAACAGAAGCAGGCGCTTCCGACGCCGGACGCGAGAACCTGATGCCATTTCGGTTTTTCCGGCATCCGCTGGATGTCGAGCAGCCACGCTTTCGCTTCTTTCGGTGTATGCATCCCCTCCTCAATCTCGCGGGAGAGCTGGTTGACTGCCGTTACTTTATCGAGCCGCGCCGCCGACAGCGGGATGTGGCGCACGCGGGCAAATTCCTGTTTTTTGCCGCTCTCTGCGGTCAGGAAAATGCCGCTGCTCAGTACAAACGCATCGCTGGAGCTGACGCCGTACGCCCGCGCAATGCGGTCGATCGTCTCCTCCACACGGAAGATTTCCGCTCCGCTCGCCAGCAGAATATCCCCCGCCAGCGATGCTACATCGAGCGCTTCTCTCGTCGATTCTGCGTTCATCGTTTTCCTCCTTTTTCAAAGCCGTAAACCCATTTCCCGCGCAGGAACAGATACAGGAAAATGGCGGAGCTGATGCTCCAGGTCAGCGGATAAGCCCAGAAGATCACGCGGATATCCGGGATGAAATGAATCGTCACGGTGATGTAGCTGACACGGAACAGGCACCAGACGCAGAGCATGACAACCATCGGAATCGACGCATGGCCGGAACCGCGGAGTACCGCTGCGATACAGTGGGAAAACGCCAGCAGGAAGTAGAACAGCGAAATCGTTCTCGCCTGCATCACGCCGTAGTGCACAACGTTCGGATCACTGTTAAACAGTGCAATCAGGGTCGGTGCGGCTGCATAGATCGCAAAACCGATCAGCTCGGCAATCGCAACAGAACAGAGAATGCCGAACCGCGCACCCTTTTTCGCACGGTCGTACTGTCTCGCACCGAGATTCTGGCTGACGAAGGTGGTCAGCGCCATCGTGAAGCACGTAACCGGCAGGAACGCAAATCCTTCGATTTTCGCATACGAACCGCAGCCTGCCATCGCCATCTTTCCGAACGCGTTGATGTTCGCCTGTACGAAAACGTTTGCGATCGAGATGACGGAGTTCTGGAAACCGGACGGCACACCGTTTTTGATAATTTCACTCAGCATTCTGCCGTCAAACCGGATTTTGCTGATATGGATCTGATACTCTTCTTTCGTCCGCAGCAGGTGGATCAGACAGAGAATCGCACTTGTAAACTGTGAGATAACGGTCGCAAGTGCTGCTGCACCGACGCCCATGCCGAGGCCCGCGATAAAGAACAGGTCGAGGGCAACGTTGATGCACGACGACAGGATCAGATAGATCAGCGGGTGGCGGCTATCGCCGACGGACTGCAGGATGCCGACGAAAATGTTATACATGACAAATCCGAGAGAACCCGCAAAATACGTGCGGAAATACTCGACCGACTGCGGAAGTACATCGGACGGCGTTCCCATCAGCACCAGGATCTTCGGTGCCAGATACATGCCAATCGCGGTCAGTGCAAGGCCGGCCGCAATTCCGAATGCCACCGTTGTGTGAATTGCTTTCTGCAGGTTATCCCTGTTTTTCGCTCCATAATACCGCGCGATGACGACGCCGGCTCCCATCGCAATACCATTGATGAAACCGACCATCAGAAAGATCAGATTTCCCGAGGAACTGACGGCCGCCAGCGCGTTGCTTCCCAGAAAGTTTCCGACAATCAGCGAGTCAGCCGTATTGTACAGCTGCTGAAACAGATTTCCGAGAAACAGCGGGATGGCAAACAGAATGATTTGCCGGGAGATGCTGCCCTCCGTCATTCTTGTTCTGCTTTCTGTACTCATTTGTAAAACCCCCATTTGTAAAATTTGATTTTCCCGCAGCTTTTTCTGAAAAGCCGCAACAAAACCGGCCACCTGCGATTTCCGCAACTGACCGGTTCTTGGAATATCTTTCTGTTCATTATTATATCGAACCTGCATCCGAATGACAAGATACAAATTCGTCAAGCAGTCTGTCCATCCGCGCGAGCATTTCTTCCTCCGTGCAGAAGTATTCGGGTTTCATCGATTCCAGGTAATCGTAAAACGCTGTCAGAACGCTCGGCTCCTGAATGCTCAGATAAATCAGGCGTTCTGTCTTCGTCTGGAATAAAAGATAGCCCTCATGTGCATTGACCGAAATATTCAGCGTATGTTTCGCTCTGACCTCCCCATCTTTCATCATCCGAAGATTTGTCTGCTCCCGCAGCGCCAGAAATCTCCGCACCAGATCGACTCGTTCCTCCAGATCAAGTGGGGAATAACACTCTCTCGGATACTCGTCCACGCGTCCCGTCTCAAGGAAGTTCCGCACACCGTCCTCCGAGAAAAAC
>CAVBNJ010000152.1:0-6713 GCA_963596755.1 bacterium | reverse complement strand
GCTGTGAGCAGATGTCGAACAGGCCGATGTTGTAGTTTTCTCCGTCGAAACGGCCCAGCGCGAACTGATCGTAGCACTGGAAATAATGGCAGCCGACACCATTCGGATGAGCTGCGGCTTTTTCACAGTAATGGCGGTAAGCGATGCCGCGGTCTTTCTGGGAAAGTACGCCCTCAAGGCCGGTTGCCGGGAGGCCTGCGTCGAGTGCTCCGAAATGGAACTCTCCGATCATCACCGGCAGGTCGACGCCGAGATCGACGATATTCTGGATTGCGCTCGTCGGGTCAACGGCGTAGCAGTTGATCGAGAAGACATCAAAATTCTCCCATCCCTCGACGAGATCCGGATCGGAAATCCAGGCCCAGCGCATGCCGAGGATCATGTGATTTTGATCGACCGCTCTGCAGGCACGGGATGGAATCTCGATATAGCGGCGCAGCATATCTCGTGAGAACGCCCGCATATCTTCCTTTGCCGCCTCGGACCGCCTGGAAATCTCTTTCTGCGGGCGGTACAGATCGGCAAAGCTTACAAAATCGGTATTCCATGCCTCGTTTAATGCATCGATGGACTGGTATTTTCCCTCCATCCGCGCGATCAGTGTTTCTTTGCAGCTCGTCCGCGCCGGATTGTACAGCACTTCGTCCGCCAGCACCAGATTGTCGACGAATGCCCAGCTCGGCTCGTTCCGCAGGAAATAACCGATCATCCACGGGTCGTCGGCACGCGCCGTCAGTTCCTGCGCATTCTTCTTTGCCGACTCCTCATATTCCTCATCAAACACATCCGGGAAATCACGGAAAATGTTCTGTTTTGTCGATGGGAATTCCGGGAGTGACGTTACGTAAGGAATCTTCGTCGTTCCAAACAGCTCCTCACTGCTCCAGTTTCCCAGTGTATTCATGCCATGGGCTTTTAACTGTCCGACAATCATCGGCCTCCAGTTCTCTTTCCATTTTTCGCCCCAGACACGATACAGATTGGCTTTCGAATACGAAAAACTTTTAAATTTCCGTCTTCTTCCAGGCATCACATGCTGGGAATGGAAAAATCCGCCGTAAGCAGCATCGTCTTCTGACGGCAGCCAGTCGAGATTCTTTTCCAAGCCGTCAATCCGGCAGTCGATTTCCGGGCCGACACAGTCCGGACCGACGCTCAAAAATGCGTAGCCAAGCGGATCAACGAGCCACCACTTGCCGTTTTCTTCTTTGATCTTCGAAAAGAACCCCGTTCCCTCCGTCAGTTTTTTGCGCATCCAGCCGCCGTATTCCGACCAGTCTGCAAACGGGAATGGTTTTCCCTGTTCCGCGAGCTGGCAGTTCATCTTCTCTTTTAATTCTTCTTCGGAATGAATCTTTTCTTTCCACTCTTTCCGCTTATTCTGACCGAACGCATCCACCAGTTTTTCATCGGTCAGATTTACCTCCGGCACTTCTTCTACAAAATCCAGATCGGTCAGTGCAATCTTCAGATCATGGAAGGCAGGCAGGGAAGAAAGCTCCACTTTTGTGATTTCCTCCTGTGCAATCCGCCGTCCGTGGCACACGATTTTGAGACCTCCCGGCAGATTTTCCGGGAACAGTACATTGCCCTCGAACCATCTGCGGTCAATGCACATCTGCGTTTCCAGCTTCGGCAGAATACCAAACCGGATATTCATGACCGGCTCCGCAGGATCCTCTCCGTAAACGAGAAGATTCATAGAAACACTGTGTTCCTCCAGTGCTTTTACTTTAAATACAAAATATCGTTCTTTTCTGGAAAGGAACTCCGGAATCACAATGCCGGCTCCCTCTCTGTCCAGTTCCAGCAGCGCGCCTCTGTCGCTTGTCTCCAGAATTTCCGCACCCTTTGTCAGTCTGTCTTCCCCAATACAAAAACTCATGTTTTCTACCTCTCTTTCCGGTTGTCATTTTCCTACGTTAAGTCTAAAACGTGTACACTTTCCTTTTCTACGCCCGGATTTTAAGATTGTGTCCACCCAGTTAAGTTCTTTTACTATTTTTATTCTAAAGACTTTTCACTTCTTTTGGTATGGAATATTTTCATCTGTTTTTGTCAGTTTTTCACTTTTTAAATCACAATTGATTCAAAAAAACAGGCCGCCGCACAAATCCCTTCGCGCAGCAGCCTGTCCTTTTTTTCCTTCTTACAGATATTTTCCTAAATCAATCTCCTCACAGTATTCCATCACCATTTCCCCATTTTCCACCTTCAGCGGATACGCTACATACCCCGATTCGAAGTAATTTTCCGCATTCCAGCGGTCCCCGATGTAGAGGAGCTGTCCGTTTAAATTCAGCAGAAATGCCGCCTGGCTCTGATAAGTAGTCTCGTCGCCGATTTCTTTCAGCATTCCCCAGTCGCCTTCCATACCGTCTGCCGCGGCGTATTTTCCCTGGTTCGGTGCCCAGCCGGTGCAGAAGGAGGTGATCATGTAGTATTTTCCCTCACTTTTGATGACCGACGGTGCCTCGCGGTATTCGCCCTGCCACAGGCGGTGGACGAGTTTTTCGGCGTTTAAATAATCCTCACTCAGACGGTATACGTGGAGATCCGCGTTGTCCCGCGCCGCGGAAATAAAGTATGCGGTGCCGTCCTCTTCCTGAAACAGTGTGCAGTCTCTCGACATATAGCCGTATGGGTTGAAATGTCCATGATACACAAAATCTCCGTCCGGTGTATCGCATTCTGCGATTCCGACAGCGGCGTCCGTGTAATCTTTTCCATTCTCAAAATGCACCCAAAGTACAAATTTCCCCGTCTTTTTGTTGTAGAGCACCTTCGGCCGTTCCAGATTTACTTTTCCTCCGTCCTCGCTCACGAGCTGCAGTTTCGTCCGCACGCGGTATGGCTCCATTTTCGATTCGGTCGTCAGAATGTGATTTCGGAATTCCCAGTTTCGCAGGTCTTTTGAGCGGTAGCAGCTTACGTAGTGATTCTCTCTCCGATCCTCCCCGTACCAGTAAAAATATCCGCCGTATGAAAGCATCCAGCCGCCGTGCGCGTGGATTGGGTTTCCATTGACATCGTTCCATAAGGTTCCGTTTTTAAACATCTTATTTCTCCTTTTCTTTCGCATCTGTAAACTGTACATTTCTGCAATTTTTCATACAAATCGTACCGTGAATTTTTCCTCCCCGAAAAACGACATTCGAAATTTCATGGCCTGCCGTCTCAAATCCTGTCAGTTCAACAGCATTGCAGGGAACCAGATTCCCCTCCCTGTCGTGATGAGCTCCCATAATTTCCACATTTTCAAAACAGAAATCTGAAAAAAACGGTTCTGTTCCGGCACTGATTCCATCATCGTTGTAGAGAACCGAATGTGCCAGTATACGGGATGTTCTCGTATCTTTGACGGTCACATTTCTTACATATCCGCCGCGTTTTTTCGTTCCCTTGATTTCAATTCCATAAACAGACTGGCTCATATCGCAGTCCCAGATTTTTACATTTTCCACCCCACCGGACATTTCACTTCCTATCGTAATTCCATGCCCCCGGCTGCTTGTGCAGTCGAAAATACAGATATTCCGGGATGGACGGTTTATTTTATTTCCTTCTGGATTTTTTCCGGATTTAATGGCAATCGCATCGTCTCCGGTATGAAAGCTGCATGCAAAAATCGTACAGTTGGTAGATGAATCCGGATCCCATCCATCTCCATTCCAGACATTTTCCGAGTAAAAAGCACAATGGTCTGTTACAATCTGATCGGAATAAATCATATGTACATTCCAACTTGCCCCATTTTTCAGCGTCATTCCGGAAATGCGTACATTCTGCACATTGCTCATATTGATCAGCCTCGGGCGGACCCTGCCGGGAATGGTATCTGCATTTTCATACTCTTTGATCTGATCACCAAGCGAATCCAGGTACTCTTTTAATCTTTCCCGCTCTTTTTCCATGACACGCTCTGCCAGAATTCTTCCGCCGCTTTCTATTGTTCCTTCGCCTGAAATCACAACATTTTTACAGTTATAACCGCTTTTGTGATCCAGTGTTCCAAGATTCAGAAGACTGCTGTAACATTCCAGCTCGGTTCCCTCAAACCGGCTCCATATTTTAGGCTCATAATCCTCCGGGCAGTCCGTCCCTTTCAGCACGGCTCCTTTTTCAAAATACAGTTCCATATTGCTGTGCAGGCGGATCGCCCCGGTCAGATACGTTCCTGCCGGAAATACCAGCCGCTGATTTTTCCCGCATGCATCTACAGCTTTTTGAATCGCATAGGTATTCTTGTGCTTTCCATCCCCGACGGCTCCAAACACCGGATCGGTAACCAGAAGATCTTCTTTTTTTCTTTCTGTTTTCACCCGGATTTTTTCTGTGTGATTTCCGTAGATGAGTTCAATTTCATACTCCGTTTCCGGCTGCAGTCCCAGCAGGCGGGCATGTGTTTTTGTCGTCACAAGTTCCGTTCCATCACTGGTCCGGATCACATATGGGCTTTTTTCCATTTCCGGTTTTTCCCAGTACAGGGTAATGCTTTCCGCTGTACAATAGAAAAATAAAGATATTTTTTCTCTCATCCTGTTATCCTCTGTGCGTCCGCCGGTACTCATTCGGCGTCACGCCATATTTTTCTTTAAAGATTTTGGAAAAATACTGGCTCTTCTGATAGCCTACACTTTCCATAATTTCATGGATCCACCGATCTGTTCCGCTCAGCAGTTCTGCCGCTTTTTCCATCTTCACATCCGTGATATACGCGGAAAGATTTTTTCCTGTCTCTTCTTTAAATGTCTTCGACAGATACGCCGGATGCAAATGCGCCACTTCACCTAAAATTTCCAGTGAAAGATCCTCTCCCACATGCTCCGCAATGTACTTTTTCACGGCTGAAATGCCGTCATCCAGAGATACTTCTTCTTTCTCAAAAAATTTTTCCATCACGTGTTCCAGCGATGCCTGGAAATCTTTTTTCAAAATCGGTTTTACAAGATATTCCGTCACCCCGTACCGGAGCGCCTGCTGCGCATATTCAAATTCACTGTAACCGGACAGAATAATTGTTTTCGTCGGATAATTTTTTTCGTCAATATACTTCACCAGATCCAGCCCCGACACGCGCGGCATGCGGATGTCCGTCACCAGAAGTTCCGGCTTTTTCTGCTCAATCAGATCGCGCGCAATGGAGCCGCCCGATGCCGTCATCACTTCCTCGAAACCATAACTTTTCCAATCCACCAGTTTTTTCAGATATTCGGTCATATAAGATTCATCGTCCACAAGTAATACTTTCATATGTAAAATCCCCCTGTATTCTATTTTACAACCGCTCTGTTCCATCAATCACAAAAGAGACTTTCAGCCCTTTCCAGACACTTCTGCCAAACTGCAGGCTGCTCTGTTCTCCATAATAATTGACGAGTCTCTGATTCACATTCCAGAGGCCGACACTCTCTTTTTCATCCCGGTTTTTCCTTGCAAGCCGTTCTTTCAGCGCCGCAATCTGCTCCTCTGTCAGTCCATCCCCGTCGTCCGAAACTTCAAAACAGATTTCGTCTTTTGCTTTTTGATATACCTTTACATAAATATGTTTTGCATTTTCCCGCTCCTCGATCGCATGCTCAATTGCATTTTCGATGATCGGCTGCAGAATCAGCGGCGGAATTTTGCATACACCAAGTTCCGGATCGGATTCTATTTCGTACTCAATGTTTTTCCGCATCGCCATGATTTCCAGATACGACCGTGCATAGTCAATTTCTTCCTGAATCGTCGTGATTGACTTTTTCCGCGTACAGTAACGGTAATACTGCGACAGATGTACTGCCATCTCCGTCACGGCATCGGGATTGTCCGCCGCAGTAACGATGAAAGAAAGGCTGTTATACAGAAAATGCGGATTGATCTGAAGCTGCAGCTGACGCATCTCGGCTTCATTTCGAAGCTCCTGTTCTTTTACCGTTGCTTCCAGCAGTTCACGCATACGATATACCATTTGATTAAACTGGCGGAACACATAGGCGAATTCATTTTCCGGTATTTTGTAAATTTGTACAGTCAGATCACCTGCCTCGACCTGCTTCAATTTTTCTGTCAGAAGATTCATCTGCATCAGAATATTTTTTACAAAGGAAACAATGTAACTCATGCCGAAAATCAAAATCAATCCAAGCAGGATGCCCGTCACCGCCATGATATTCCGTACCTGTTTTAAAATCTGCTTCATTGGATAATACGAAATCAGTTCCATCCCGTTTTTGGTCTGTTCCGACCGTACTACTTGATATTTTACCCCGCCAGCCCGAATCTCACAGACCTTTTCCTCACTGTCCCGCACTGCTTCAATAATACTTTTTTCAATCCCTTTTTGTGAAAAAATGCTTGTTTTCTGCTGAAACACCAGGATCGTCTCTCCTCCATCCATGCCAGATGCCATATTTTTAATATCATACAGGAAATCTCGATCTACACAAATCAAAAGACATACCTCCTGATCCTGTTCCATCCAGTCCATTTTTCGTTTTCTGGAATAGAAAATCTCACTTCCTTTTCCGATACGCCACTCATTGTCTTCGCTTTCCTCCAGAAAATCCTTCTCTGTATAGTCTTTTGTCAGCGTTCCAATCGTCCGTCCGCTCTCCGGCCAGTAAAGAATAAATCCCCGCATTCCATTTGTGCGCTCCTGACGTTCCCTCATGTAGCTCACCATTTTTTTGACCTGCTGCACATATTCATAAAGATCATCATTTTCGATT
>CAVBNJ010000151.1:0-6720 GCA_963596755.1 bacterium | reverse complement strand
TCTTATAATCTATGGCATCCATGTATTTTTTCCTCCCATAAGAATCGACAGGGCCCGTGTTTCCAGATCACAGCGTAAAATTTCCCTGTCAGTACCTTTCTATTATATCAAATTTTTCAGATAAGTCCAGTTTTTCCCGAAATATTTTATAGAAAGATTAGATTTTTTCTTTAAATTCTTATGATACACAGATTCCCGTTTTTCTATTCTTCGAAGGTTTCCGCGATATCCTGCATCAGAATGCCGATTCCAAGGTGCTGCGGACACTGCTTTTCACAGCGGTAACAGTTGATGCAGTCGTCTGCCCGTTTTTCCTGACTCTCGTACTCTGCGCGGACGGCATCGATTCCTTCGGCTGCTGTCCGGTTGTAGAGTTCGAACAGCAGCGGGATGTTGATCTTTACCATACACGGCATGCAGCTCTGACATCCGGTGCAGGCTGCCAGAGGTTCCGCTTTCTTCTCCTGCATGGAAGAACTCCTCCTTTTCCTGATTGCCCTATTATAGTACATTTTTCTCTTCCATACAAGCCCGCGCTTTGGGCCTGAATTTTCTCTTTTTTCAGTATTTCAAAAATTTTTTAATTTTTTTCAAAAAAGGGGTTGACTTTTCCTTCGGTTTCCTGTAGAATACGTTTTGTCAGTGAGGCACGGCAGTCAACAAGACAGAGAAAAAAATAAGTGCCAATCATCTGCGGGTGTAGTTCAATGGTAGAACACCAGCCTTCCAAGCTGGATACGTGGGTTCGATTCCCATCACCCGCTTCATCCAAAAGGATGAATATGCGCGAGTGGCTCAGGGGTGGAGTACAACCTTGCCAAGGTTGGGGTCGCGGGTTCGAATCCCGTCTCGCGCTCTTTTTATTACCGAAATTTCTTCACAGGAATTTCGGTTTTTTGTTTATCTAAAACTTTTTACAAAAGAAAGGAGTTCTTATGATTCAGGATATTGCTCCGCATAAATATTATGTAGATTACCAGCCTTCTACTCCGAATGATACTGATCTGGTTTTAATCTACGGCCATCACACAATTCTGTGCAATTTCGAGGATCCGCAGATCCGCTATCCTTCCATCGCGGAAATTGCAGCTGTTTTTCCATCCATCAAAGAGAAGGCAAAATTCCTGTTCCGCATTGATGAGACCGATTACTACGAGCTGCGCAGCCCGCAGATTTCGGAATTTGACTGCTGGAAATATGAAAATACACTGATTCTGCGCCGCGCCGTTCCGGGCTGGCTCGGGTTTGCCGGCATCACCGGATACCAGATCCACACCTGGTATACCGACCACACTTACTGCGGCCGCTGCGGAACGAAAATGCATGCGCCTGGAAATGAACGCGCGATGCAGTGCCCGTCCTGCGGTGCACTCTCCTACCCGGTGATCTGCCCGAGCGTCATCGTCGCCATCACCGACGGCGACCGCCTGCTGCTCACGAAGTATGCACCTTCCCACAGCAGCCACCGCCAGTACGCTCTCGTTGCCGGATACACCGAGGTCGGCGAGACACTGGAACAGACGGTTCACCGCGAAGTCATGGAAGAAGTTGGATTAAAGGTCAAAAATCTGAGATACTATAAGAGTCAGCCGTGGTCCTTCAGCGGCTCCCTGCTCGCCGGATTCTACTGCGATGTCGACGGCGATCCGTCCATCACCCTCGACCAGGAGGAGCTCTCCGTTGCCGAGTGGTTTGACCGCGATTCCCTTCCGGAAACTCCGAACCTCATCAGCCTGACCGGCGAGATGATCGAGTGCTTCCGCCAGGGGAAAGAACCGAAATAGAAATAAAGATAACTTTGTGACTTAGTCACAGAACTTCCCGCCCTGCTGTGTTATTCTACAGGCATAGCAGAAAAACACTTACCGGGAATCACCCGTACAATAAAAAGGAGGACTTTTATTATGTCATTAATTCATGTTACATCTGAAAACTTCGAAAAAGCTCTGCAGGCAGCACCTGGCGTTGCCGTTGTTGATTTCTTTGCTACCTGGTGCGGACCGTGCAAAATGCTCGCCCCGGTCATCGAGGAGGCAGCCGAGGATATGCCGGATGTCCAGTTCTACAAAGTAGACGTTGACGAATCTCTGGATCTGGCAAGATCCTTCAAAGTCATGAGCGTTCCGACCCTCGCTTTCTTCAAGAACGGCGAACTCGTAAAGAAAAATGTCGGCGCCGTTTCCTATGAGGAGCTGGAAGAGCTGATTGAATCCGTAAAATAAGAGCATCTGCGAGATGTTTGAAAATGAAAAAACGTATCGGTTTTTACGCCGGTACGTTTTTTCTTGCAATTTTACAGCTTCTTTTCTATGATAAAAGAAACTGGCTTTAAAAATATTTTATTCCTTCCGAAAGGAGTTGTTCTTATGTCATCTTTTCTGGAATCCTGTTTCCGGGAGCATTATCCCTTTTATGAAAAACTTACCGCCGCCGGGCAGCAGACGCTTGCGCTCTCCTCGGTTCTGACGACGTATCAGCGCGGCGATTTTCTCTACAGCTGTGACGATGACTGTCTCGGCGTTCTGCTCGTCCTCTCCGGCAAGCTCCGCATCTTTATCCAGTCCGGCGAGCAGCGGGAAATCACGCTGTTCACCACCGGTCCCGGTGAGGTCTGCACGCTGTCTGCTTCCTGCGCGATGCAGGAAATCAGCTTTGATATCCTGATCGAAGCCGAAGAAGAAACGCAGGTTCTGATCACCCCCGCCAGCACCTTCCGAAAGCTGATGAAAGAAAACATCTACGTCGAAAACTACATTTATAAAGAGACAACCGAGCATTTCTCCGAAGTCATGTGGGCGATGGGCCAGCTTCTCTTTACACGGCTCGACCAGCGCCTCGCCGGGTACCTCGAGGACGAGCGCATCCGCACAGGCTCCCCGGTGCTTTCCACCACGCACGAGCAGATCGCGCGGAACCTCGGAAGCGCCAGAGAAGTGGTCTCCCGCACTTTAAAATCGTTTGAAAAAGGCGGCATCGTCGCATTATCCCGCGGCACAGTCACGATTCTCGATGTAAAAAAACTCCGCGGCATCTGCCGGATGCGCCGGTAAATTTTTTTGAAAGATGTTCTAGCGGCATTCCATCTCGATTTCGATCTCATTTCCTTCCGCCTTCACCTTCGCATAACTTCCGACAATCAGCGGCATTGCCGGATGAAGGTGTCCGATGTCGAGATCCATCACGATCGGAACGTCGTATTTTGCAAGCAGATCTGTCACCGCGCGGTACTGATCGAGTTCGCCGAACTTCTGACCGAACTGCAGCGGGCGGCCGATCAGGAAGCCTTTTACATAGCGGAACCAGCCGGCGTGCTCCATCTGCCAGATCGCGCGGCGGACTGCAAACATATTCAGATCGCACGCTTCCAGAAACCAGATAAAACCGTCCTCTTTATATTTTTCCACGAAATCGACGGTTCCGTCGTACTTCGTTCCAAGGATATTGACAAGGCAGTCGAGGCAGCCGCCTATGAGCCGTCCCTCAAACGCACTGTCCGCATCCGGGAAGCGGTGCAGAATGCGCGGTTCCGTGATCTGGTACGGCAGGTACGGGTTTTCCTCACTTCTGCCCTTCGCATCGTCTCTTTCCCATCCCTCATAGCCGCGGACGGTACGGACTTCTCCGGTCAGCACGCCGAAGGCATCTGCTACCGATTTGTGCCACGGTTCCATACCGAAATCGCTCGCGCACGGACCGTAAACAGCCGCCGTATCGCAGAGCGTCGGCAGAAGGTAGGTAAAATGTGTATTGTCGGAATAGCCGAGATACCATTTCGCCGGCGCTTTTCTGATCTGCTCGAAATCCACATAGTCGAGATCCTCACACATCAATTCTCCGCCGCCGCAGGAAATCAGGCAGTCATTCTTTTCACTGACGTAATATTCTGTCAGCTCTTTTCCGCACTCTTCCGGCGTCGCACTGATGCCGATGCCGTGCTCTGCATAGCAGTTCGGGCCGAGATCCAGCTCATATCCCATCTCTTTCCATTTTTTCTGTGCATTTGCAAACGCGGACTTATATGGCTCTGTTGTGCATCCAAACGATGGTGCCACGAACCCGATCGTTCCGCCCTTTTTCAGATTTTCCGGAAATCTCATGTCCTGTCCTCCTTTATTCTAACTCTTCTGCTTCCAGATTCTTATACTGTGTCAGTGCATCCCCGAAGATCAGCTCTCCGTCGTTCTGCGCAAAGTACAGTTCTTCTTCTTTTTCCAGCTTTGCCCTTCCGTTCGTCCCCTCGGTAATCTCCGCGCAGAGACGGTCTACTTCCGTCTTCGGAACGAGAACTCGGATTTTGACCTGATCGGTGTACTCCGATTCCAGAATCGGAATACCCCGCTGGCCGAGCAGATACTGGATTTTGCCGATGCCGTTGTAATCCGTCTCGATCAGCAGGCGCACACCGCAGATCTCATCAATCAGAACACTGTTTGCCAGTCCCTCCTGCACCGCCTGCGAATACGCACGGACCAGACCGCCCGTTCCAAGCAGCGTGCCGCCGAAATACCGCGTCACCACAACGAGCACATTGCAAAGGCCTGCTCCCTGTACCACATCGAGCATCGGCCGTCCCGCCGTGCCGGACGGCTCCCCGTCGTCGCTGCAGCGCACCGTCTCCTGATTTTCTCCGATAATATAAACAAAACAGTTATGCCGCGCGTCCCAGTATTTTTTCCGCAGGGCTTCGAGGCAGGAAAGCGCCTCCTCCTCGGATTCCACGAGACGCACCGTCGCGATAAAACGTGATTTCTTCTCTACGATTTCCCCGGTTCCACCCCGGTAAACCGTCCGAAACTGATCAATCATATTTCTTTACTCCTTCATCCAGATATGTACTTATCTTATCATATCCCTCCCGAAAAATCAGCATTCTTTTCAGAAATACTTTTATTCCAGGCCGTTGTTTGGTATAATAAAGATTAAGTATACCCACACGTTACTGTACAGAATCAGTTTTACAGGAACATAAGGAGGATTTTCTATATGCACTTTGGAAAAAGTCATCTGGAGGACAAGCGCGAAGATCTGCATTCCCATTACGGGAAGATCGAAAAGACGGCCGGCGTGACGGCGCTTCGGGTTGCGTTCTGTCTTCTTCTTATTCTGATCGTCTGCGGTGCCGGACTTGTGATCGGTGCAGTCCGCGGCGTTATCGACAGCGCTCCCGATATCTCGGAGGCCAACATCATGCCGCTCGGCAACGCGTCGTTTATCTACGATGCCGACGGCAATCAGGTACAGAAACTGACCGGGGCACAGGGAAACCGTGTCTCGATCTCGATCGATGAAATTCCGCTCGACATGCAGCACGCGATCGTCGCCGTCGAGGACGCCCGTTTTTACGAACACAACGGCATCGACCCGAGCGGTATCATCCGTGCTTTTGTTGTCGGTGTAGGCAACGGCTTTCATTTTACTGAGGGCGCCAGCACCATCACGCAGCAGCTCTTAAAAAACAATGTCTTCACCGACTGGATGGCAGAGACACGGATGCAGAGCTTTAAGCGGAAAATCCAGGAACAGTACCTTGCCGTCAAATTGGAAAAGACACTGACCGCCCAGGGTGAGAACGCGAAAGACGTTATTCTGGAAAATTATCTGAATACGATTAACTTAGGGTCCGGCTGCTACGGTGTTCAGACGGCAGCACAGACGTATTTCGGAAAAGATGCGAAGGATCTGACCCTCTCGGAATGCGCCGTTCTTGCCGCCATCCCGAAAGCACCGACCGCGTACAATCCGAAAAATCACCCAGAGAAAAACCAGCAGCGTCGTGACAAGATCCTCAAAAACATGAAGGATCAGGGCTATATTACGGAAGAGGAATATACCACGGCCATGAACGACAACGTCTACGACCGCATCGCCATGCACACGCAGTCCCAGGCGGAAAGCGCACCGTATTCCTACTTTATCGACGAAGTCATCACGAATCTGATCAACGATCTGATGGTGCAGAAAGGCTACACCGAGGTACAGGCAAAGAACGTTGTCTACAGCGGCGGCCTGAAAATCTACACCACACAGGATTCCTACATGCAGTCGATTCTCGACACCGAGTTCCAGAATCCGGAGAACTTCCCGGCAAACACCCAGATCGGTCTCGACTGGGCGCTCACCGTAGAGCAGGCGGACGGCCAGGTGCAGAACTACAGCAAAGAAATGCTGCAGCTCTACTTCCGCAACAGCGATCCAAACTTCGATCTGCTCTTCGACTCCCAAGAGGAGGCGCAGAGCTACATCGACCAGTATAAAGCTGCCATCATGCAGGACGGCGACACGATCGTTGCCGAGCGCAGCAGCTTCACCCCGCAGCCGCAGGCATGCATGACCATTATGGATCAGCGCACCGGCTACGTAAAAGCGATTGTCGGCGGACGCGGCGAGAAAACCGCAAGCCTTACATTCAACCGCGCAACCGACAATTATTCCCAGCCGGGTTCCACGTTCAAAATTCTCTCTGCGTACGGACCGGCGCTCGATCTTGGAAAGATCACACTTGCTACAGTAATTAAGGATGAACCGTTCAACTACAGCGACGGCACACCGCTGCAGAATGCGGATCTCACCTACCACGGTGATGTGACCGTCCGCCAGGCGATCATCAATTCCATCAATATTCCGGCGGTTAAAGTGCTGACCGAAATTACCCCGAAGGTCGGATTTGATTATCTGAAGAAGCTCGGATTTTCCAAACTCTCCGAGGAATCTGATGTGATC
>CAVBNJ010000150.1:0-6741 GCA_963596755.1 bacterium | reverse complement strand
GAAGAAGAGTATGAAGTTGCAACTGAAAACGGAGGATTTCAAATGAATGGTAGGTAGTCGGACAATCCCATAGTGTGCGACTTGCAAGTCGTCATTTAAATTGTGATAAATTCACTACTACATCCGTTTGTAGTATTTCTACCGCATAGTGCCCGGTAAGTAATGAAAGGTGCGGAGCAGCGGGACAACGTGAGAAAGGCAGAAACCACATCTGTCCTATTGCAAGGAAAAGATATGCAAGGTTAACGTATGTGAACTGTCGTAAGGGTCGTCACTCGTGTAAAAGGTGAAAGTGGTTGATACACCTTGACTAAAATAGTACGGAGTCAGGGACATGATAATTACTATGGTGTCATGCCAAACGGACAGAGAACTCCCGGTCTATAGGCAGAACCTAAACATATCAAGATTATTTAAATGACGAAACAAGGTAAACCTTATGTGCTCCTGGGAAAAGGTAGGCTAATCGTAAGAAAAGCACAATGCACAGAAGGCAGAGGATGTTGGAAAAAGCGAAAGTTCATGTGTAATGCATGAAATAAGGGTTCAAGATTTGCCCTGTCCGAAAGGAAGCAGACTTCCAACGCGTATCAATTACATGAAGAAACTGGAAACTGTGAATGTATCAAGTTCAATGGCACATTTGTGAGGACAATACAGACATGAAACTTCAATGGAACCAGATAGATTGGAAGAAAGCAGAAGAACAAGTTAACAGGCTACAGATTCGAATTGTAAAGGCAACATTAGAACAAAAGCTGAGATTGGTTAAGAGATTACAGTATTTAATAACTAATTCATTTTATGCGAAGGCACTGGCTGTTAAACGAGTGGTTAGCAACAGAGGAAAGAAAACTTCAGGTATAGATGGAGAAGTGTGGAAGTCTGATAAAGAAAAAGTAAACGCAGTAAGGAGCCTGGACTGCCAGACATATCATGCAAAACCATTGAAAAGGGTATATATCGAAAAGTTTGGCAAGAAAGAAAAGCGTCCCTTGGGAATACCTACTATGAGAGACCGGGCTATGCAGGCATTGCAACTTCTTGCGTTGGAACCAGTGGCAGAAACAACTGCCGACAGGATTTCCTTTGGATTTCGGAAATACAGAAGTCCTGAAGATGCACGTGAGTATGCGTTTAGTGTACTTAGTAGAAAGGATTCTCCACAATGGATTCTGGAAGGGGATATAAAAAGCTGCTTTGATAAAATCAGCCATCAGTGGATGATGGATAACATTCCCGGAAATAAAAGAATTATGAAAGAGTTCATGCGTTGTGGATATGTAGAAAAGGGAAAGTTATATCCGACTATAGAAGGTTCTCCACAGGGAGGGATTATCTCGCCAACCTATGCAAACATGGTACTTGATGGATTAGAGCCCATGATACTGGATGTATACTGGAGAAGCAAAGTTAAAAGGACATTTAGTGTGAAGTATAATGCGCATAAAGTACATGTGGTGAGATTTGCCGACGATTTTATCGTTACAGCATCTGACAAAGAAACACTGAAAGAAATCAAACCAATGATAGAAAGATTTCTTGAAGAAAGGGGACTGAGACTGTCAGAAGAGAAAACGGTCATTACTCACATTAATGATGGATTCGATTTTCTGGGTTGGAACTTTCGTAAATTTAAAGGAAAACTGATTATCAAGCCGTCACATAAATCTATGAATAAAATTACGAGAAAAATCAGTGAAATAATAAAAGAAAACCAGACAGTCACACAGGAAATACTCATAAGGAAAATAAATGAGGTGACAGTAGGATGGGCCAATTATCATCACTCAGCATGTGCTAAGAAGTGCTTTCATACGTTGGATCATCGCATATGGGAAATGCTGTGGAGATGGTCCAAACGCAGACACCCAAACAAGAACAAGCACTGGATAGTTAACAAATACTGGAAAGAGCATAAAGGCAGAAAGTGGACATTTATGTCGGACAAAAACATCCTATTTCTGATGATGGATATGCCAATTGTACGAAAAGGGCAATTGGATTTAAATAAGAATCCATTTCTTGACAGGGAATACTTTGAATGCCGAGCAAAAAGGCACCGCCTGAACCGAAAAAGAGCTATGAATTCCAATCGAGCTGCGCAAATAGGATATTATGCGTTATAGATACGTGAGCGGAATGCGGTGAAAGTCGCACGTTCCGTTCTTTGGGGAGGGAACAACCGTAAGGTCTATCCCTTACCCGACAACCGGAAGGTGAAGGACCGAATCAATAGGAGTCTCAAGTATGACCCGGAAAGGAGGAATGGGCACATGGATGCAGAAAACAAAGAAAGCTGCCTGCAGAGAGATAACGCGGAACGTAAAGGGTATGTAAGAGCGCACCGCTCATTCAACCGGATATGGAAAGAAAGAGACAGTGCAGAGCCGGATATCTTGGGTAAGATACTGAATAAGGATAACCTTAACAGAGCTTACAAGAGAGTGAAGGCAAACAAGGGAGCGCCAGGAACAGACGGAATGACTGTTGAAGAGGCGTTCCAGTGGCTGAAGGAGCATAACCATGAACTGACAGAGCGGATACGAAAAGGGCATTATACCCCGTCTCCGGTCAGAAGAGTGGAGATCCCAAAGCCGGATGGAGGAGTACGAAAGCTTGGTATTCCGACCGTCATAGACCGCATCATTCAACAGGCAATGTCGCAACAACTGATACCGATTTATGAGCCAAAGTTCTCGGATGAAAGTTTTGGATACCGTCCGGGACGGAGTGCGAAAGACGCAGTTCAGAGGATAAAGGAGTATGCAGAACAGGGATATACAAGAGCAGTTGTTCTTGATCTGTCAAAGTATTTCGATACGCTGAACCATGAATTACTTGTAAATATCCTGCGCAGAGACGTAAAGGATGAACGGGTGATTCAGATGATAAAAAGGTACCTGAGAAGCGGAGTGATGGAAAACGGTGTAATTGTCAAGACGGAAGAAGGTTCGCCACAGGGAGGAAATCTTTCCCCGCTGTTAGCAAATATCTATCTTAACGAGTTTGATCAGGAATTCAAGAAAAGAGGAGTGCCGTGCATCCGCTATGCAGATGATATCGTACTGCTGGCGAAGAGTGAACGTGCATCCGAACGGCTGTTGGAAAGCAGTACGAAATATCTGGAAGGAACACTGAAACTAAAGGTGAACCGGGAGAAAAGTCGTACGGTCAGTGTGTTTGCAATACGAAATTTTAAGTACCTTGGCTTTTGTTTTGGGAAGAACGGAAAAGGAATCTATATCCGTGTCCATGGAAAGTCATGGAAGAAAGCCAAGGAGAACCTGCGAAAGTTTACTTCCCGGAGCAAGTGCGGAAGTATAGTGAAAGCCATGAAGCGAATAGAAGTGTATATGCGAGGATGGCTGAACTATTACAGTATAGCGGACATGAAGAACAACATCGAAGCGTTGAATGGATGGTTGTACCGAAGGATACGGATGTGTATCTGGAAGCAGTGGAAACTGCCCAGAACGAGAATGCGGAAACTAATCGGACTGGGAGTAGACAGTCATTATGCGGCAACAATTGCCAATGACCGCAAAGGATACTGGTTTAATGCCGGAAACAAAGCGGTAAACTGGGCACTAAATAAAGAAAGACTGATAGGCTGGGGCTGCTATGATTTAGCCACAGCCTATCAGTCCATGCACGTCAACTATTGAAACCGCCGTGTACCGAACGGTACGCACGGTGGTGTGAGAGGACGGCGGCTAGTCACCGCCTCCTACTCGATTAGCCAAAGTGATGCATCATTCAGCTTTCAGCGAGCCAAAGACGATGCGTTCGTTCAACATCAGCTGTGGGAGAATGCGGGAGGGGGCGGCGCATTTGCAGGGGGCGTGTAAGTCTTAGAGGGTGGGGATTTGCGTTATTTCGGAAAATCCAACTGTCTGAGCGGATGCGAGTTTTGGATTTTCCGAAATGGTTTTAGCAAATCATCAGCCTCTTAGACTTACTAGCCCCCGAAACAGCGCCGCCCCCTCCCGCATTCTCCCACGGCGTCCGTCTTAGAAAAAGGAGGAACCTAACCATGAACAACATCCAGTTAAAGGATGCAGTGATGACGATTCGGCTTCCGGAGGAGGTGGATCATTTTGAAGCGGACCGGCTTCGGGAAGAGGCGGGGGAGGTTTTGGAGGAGAGGAATGTGAAAGAGGTGGTGTTTGATTTTCGGAAGACCGGGTTTATGGACAGTTCGGGGATTGGGCTGGTGATGGGGAGGTATCGGGAGATGCAGTTGGTGGGAGGGAAGGTGAGAGCGGTGCATGTGGGGGAGAGGATACGGAGGATTCTGGTGATGTCGGGGGTTGCGCGGGTGATTGAGGTGGAAGAGGAGAAGACGTGGAAATAAATAATTGGGGAGTGGGAAGAAAGGGGTAAGGATGATGAGAGTAAGGGTGGAAACAGAAGAAAAAACACGCTGGAATACCATGACACTGGAATTTGAGAGCCATCCGTGCAACGAAAGCTTTGCGAGATTGTCCGCGGCTGCGTTTCTGGCGCAGCTGAATCCGACGGTGGAGGAAGTGGCGGATGTCAAGACAGCCATTTCCGAGGCGATCACGAATGCGATGATCCACGGTTATCAGAAAAAGACAGGGAAAATCCGTATGAAATGTGTGCTGGACCGGCAGGAGAAGGAATTTCAGGTGACGGTAAAAGATACCGGCGTCGGCATCGAAGACGTAGAAAAAGCGATGGAGCCGATGTTTACGACATGCCCGGAACTCGAGCGGTCCGGGATGGGGTTTTCGTTTATGGAGGCGTTTATGGACGAACTCGAAGTCAGATCACAGCCGGGGTGGGGGACCGAAGTTGTGATGAAACGGAAAATCGGTGTGCACCCGGAGGACGGGAAGGAATAGGAGCCAGAATGCATGGAACATACGCTTGCCCTGCTTGCAAAAGCACACGAAGGGGATAAAGCGGCAAGAGATACACTGGCAGAAGAAAACATGGGGCTGGTCTGGAGCATGGTGAGAAGATTTGCGAACCGCGGCGTGGAAATAGAAGACCTGTGCCAGATCGGGAGCATTGGCCTTTTGAAGGCGATTGATAAATTTGATCCGTCGTTCGAAGTCTGCTTCTCGACCTACGCCGTTCCGATGATCGCCGGCGAGATCCGCCGCTTTCTGCGTTCGGAAGGGATGGTAAAAGTGAGCCGTCCGATCCGGGAACTGGCGTGGAAAGCATACGCGGTGCGGGAGCGGCTGGAGCGGGAGAACGGGCGGGATCCGACGCTGGCGGAGATTGCGGGGGAGCTTGACGTTACCGTGGAGGAGATTGTGGAGGCGATGGAGTCCGGCGCGGAGGTAGAGTCTCTGCAGAAGACCATCTATCAGGGCGAAAACCACGATATCTCCCTGATGGACCGCATTCCGGAAAAAGAAAACGGGCAGGAAAAACTGCTGAACCGGATTTTCCTGGAAGAACTCCTGGGACGGCTGCCGGCGAAAGAGCGCCAGCTCATCTACATGCGTTACTTTCAGGAGATGACGCAGGCGCAGATTGCGGTGCGCCTTGGCATCTCCCAGGTGCAGGTCTCGCGCCTCGAAAAAAAGATCCTGCGCCAGATGAGAACGGAGAAAGTCTGAAGAGAAAAGTTCCGTTTCACGACCGAACAGAGGCACAAAAGAGAAAAGCATAAAAAAATACATACTGGCGCATCACAAAAAGGTGTGCTACAATGAGCGAAAATACAGGAAGAGGGAGGCTGAAAAGAACATGGATTATCTGACAGAAAATGTGGCCATCAATCTGAAGCGCATCCGGCAGTCGAAAGGAATGAGCCTTGACCAGGCATCGGAGCAGACCGGAGTCAGCAAGAGTATGCTGTCACAGATAGAGAAGGGAACAGCAAATCCGTCGCTTGGCGTGCTTGGAAAAATTACGAGCGGCCTTCGAATCGAATTTCAGGAGCTGATTGCAACACCGCTGGTAGACAGCTATCTCGTAACACCGGAAGATCTGGTGCCGACAAAAGAGCTGGAGGGACAGTACACCGTGTGGACATGCTTTCCGTATGAGGACACGCGGCTGGTGGAAATCTACCGCATCGACATCGAACCGGGCGGAACGTATGTGAGCGGCGGCCACGGCGAGAAGACAAGAGAGTACCTGGTGGTGACGGACGGTGTGATGACCGTGGAGTGCAATGGAAAAGAGCATGAAATCCACCGGAAGCAGGCATTCCGTTTCGAGACGGACCAGACCCATATCTACCGCAACAGAGGGGCAGAGAAGACGAGCTGCATGTGTTTCTTTCTCGACTATCACTAAAAGCCGCAGAACAACAGGCTTTCTTTTTTTGAATGAACTGTTCAATATAATGGACAGAAATCCGCTGAAACACGAAGATAAAAAACAACGGATATGAAAAAAATACGGCGAAAGCCCCAAAACCATCAAAAAAGAACAGAAAAACGGATGTAAAAGAAAAAAACAAAAATCAAAAACTTTTTTAAAAAAAGTAATTGACAAATACATGGAGTGGTGCTATTGTATGGTTGTACAAAATAATAAACGAAAAACAAAGCAAAGACGCTTACCAAATAAGTGCTCTTTGCTTTTTTGTTTTATTATTAAAAAAATCTTTTCAACGCTATGGGAGGATAACACTATGAGATTAAAAGACACAGGATTAACCGTTCAGGACATCAAGGACAAAGTAAACAAGTACATGATCGAGACTTATGAGCGTTTCGATTTCCTTGCAGAGACCGCAGAGGGCATGTA
>CAVBNJ010000149.1:0-6787 GCA_963596755.1 bacterium | reverse complement strand
GCCGAACCAGGAATACACGCTCGTTCCAAAGTAGCCGAAGGTCCATAACAGCAGTACCAGACCGATTCCGCCGAACACCTGCAGAATCCGTTCTTTTTTCCAGCGCAGGAACCGTGTGATGATATAGCTCATACAGATTCCGAACAGAATAAACGCCTGATACGTCAGCTTGAACATCGTGTTGGAGCGTGCATACGATTCCTCGTAGATATCGCGCACATAGACGAGCTCCGGAATGATGATCAGACCGATCGCGCAGAGTCCCAAAATGCCGACAACCATATCGCTCACCGCAATCTCTCTCCAGAAATCACGGAATGCAGAAGTCTTTTTCGGTTCTTTTGCAGCTTCTGTTTTCTCAGATGACGGCTTTCTCTCTCCCAGGATCAGGGCAACGGCCTGCTCCTCGACTTCTTCCTGTGTTTTTCCGTCGGCAAGCACGATCTGTCCCTGTTTCTCCATGCCCGGAAGATGACGGTTTTTGCGCCATGCGAGCAGGACGGCTGCGATAAACAGCACGACAAGTGCCGTCGGCAGTCCCCAGAGAATGGCCAGCTGATACAGCATCGAATGGTGCTGTGCAATGCCGACACCGGAAACCATTGTCTCAAACTTCATCGTAAACGGAAGGGCGGCAACCGTTCCAATCACAAAGACTTCAACCGCCTGCAGAAGAACAGTTCCGATCGTCTCTTTCGCCCGTGCGTGATAGCGGTACAGCGCACCGTACAGTGCAAAGCCTGCGATCACGACGAAATAAATGACAAAATCCCAGTAGTTGGACCAGTGGAACACACCGATCAGAAAGCCTGCTGCGATGATCTGCGGCTGAAGCAGAACGTCTTTTAAAGACCATTTCCACTCTTTTTCCGGCTCGCGGCAGACATTTTTCACATAAGAATACATCAGTCCCAGCACGAGCAGGACGAACATGACGTTCACCACATGAGCGTGCAGGTCACCGAGAACAAACGAGTACGACGGAAACTCATGAATCGTACGGTCGTTTTCCACGAGCGGATCGTAGCCAATGTAACGGGTCGAACTCGGGAACCAGTAGGCGGACTCATTCAGTCCCAGCCACTGGCGGATGCAGCCGTAAATCACGTAGTGCATGTTTCCTGCAAGAGAAACGGCCCCGCCGGAAAGAAGACCTGCAAGGATCGGCGCAATCTGACTCTTGTTTCCGCCCTCTTTTCGAATTCTGTGGCAGGCACGCGACTCTACCAGATGGTAAGTGATCGAAAACGGCAGGACAAACGCAAACGATGCCACCATGGTACGCATCAGATGGTACGTCTGTTTTACATCCGTAAAGGTAATCTTCGTCAGGAATACGGCATAGAACTGGCCGCCGTAATAATAGTTGATGCCGCTTCCGCTGTACCACAGATCCTCTGCCGGAACGGCGGTGCTGCGCATCATGGCTTTCATAAAGCCGTAGTCCATGAATTTTTCGGTTCCGTGTGCCTCCGGATGGAAGCCGGCAAGGTAAGTCCAGAGAAGGAAGAAAGCGAAAAACAGCACTTCCTCCATCATCAGGAAATCGATTTCCGGCGCATGGACACGCACTTTAAAGCAGCCGAAGATCCACGAAGCCAGAATCAGCACAGCGACTGTAACGAGGCAGACCGGCGCGGTAAACGGAACGATTCCGAAACTTCCGAGGGCAAACACGGCAAAACCGGAAACGGCAATGCCGAGTACCTTCGAGAACATCCATCCGCGGTCGTGGAATCTTGGAAACAGCGCTGCGGCGACCGGATAAAATCCGATGCCGAGCACCAGGGTCATCAGCCACCACTTCAGGAACGAAACGTTGTCCGTCCCGAGAAGCGGTGTTGTGGCCAGTACAAGCAACACCAGCAGAATGCCGGAAATTGTCGTCTTTTTGCTCATTTTTAGTTATCTTCCTCTGTCATTGTGTAGACATGACGTTTTCTTGCCATCTCATCGCTTGCAAGATACTCGTCGTAGGTGGTCATCTTATCGATCAGCGCGCCGTTCGGAAGGATCTCCATGATACGGTTTGCTGTGGTCTGTACAAACTGATGGTCATGGCAGGTGAACAGCAGCACGCCCGGGAATTTGATCAGACCGTTGTTCAGTGCAGTGATGGACTCCATATCCAGGTGGTTGGTCGGCTCGTCGAGAACGAGAACATTTGCACCGGAAATCATCATCTTGGAGAGCAGGCAGCGCACTTTTTCTCCTCCGGACAGGACTCTGACACGTTTTACACCGTCCTCACCGGCAAAGAGCATTCTTCCGAGGAATCCGCGGACATACGTTACGTCCTTGATCTCAGAATACTGGGTCAGCCAGTCTGCGATGGTCAGGTCGCAGTCGAACTCTGCGGTGTTGTCCTTCGGGAAGTAAGCCTGTGTGGTGGTTACACCCCATTTGTAGTAACCGGAATCCGGCTCTTCTTCTCCGGTCAGAATCTTGAACAGCATGGTGATCGCCTGCTCATTGCTTCCGACGAAAGCGACTTTGTCTTCTCTTCCGAGTGTGAAGGTCAGGTTGTCGAGAATCTTCACTCCGTCTACGGTTTTGGTCAGTCCCTCTACCTGCAGAACGTCGTTTCCAATCTCGCGGTTCGGACGGAAGTCGATGTAAGGATATTTACGGCTGGACGGTTTGATGTCGTCAAGCTGAATTTTCTCCAGGGCTTTCTTACGGGAAGTTGCCTGTTTACTCTTTGATGCGTTGGCGCTGAACCGGGAGATAAAGTCCTGTAACTCTTTGATCTTCTCTTCTTTCTTCTTGTTCGCCTCTTTCATCTGTTTTACCAGCAGCTGGCTGGACTCGAACCAGAAATCGTAGTTTCCGGCATAGAGCTGGATTTTACCGTAGTCGATATCTGCGATCTGGGTGCAGACTTTATTCAGGAAGTAACGGTCGTGGGATACGACGATGACGGTGTTCTCGAAGTTGATCAGGAACTCCTCAAGCCACTCGATCGCATCGAGATCCAGGTGGTTGGTCGGCTCGTCGAGAAGAAGGATGTCCGGGTTTCCGAACAGGGCTCTTGCAAGAAGAACTTTGACCTTCTGGCTGCCGGTCAGGTCTGCCATCTGTGCGTAGTGCAGTTCCGGCTCAATGCCAAGGCCGTTTAAGAGCTGCTCTGCATCGGTCTCTGCTTCCCAGCCGTTCATCTCTGCAAACTCGCCCTCGAGCTCACTTGCTTTGATACCGTCTTCGTCGGTGAAATCTTCTTTTGCGTACAGTGCCTCTTTCTCTTTCATGATCTCATAGAGACGGGCATTTCCCATGATAACGGTGTCAAGCACCGGATAGCTGTCGTATTTGAAGTGGTCCTGCTCCAGGAAAGAAAGACGCTGGCCTGGTGTGATGGTTACGTCTCCGTTTGTCGGCTCAAGCTGGCCGGACAGGATTTTCAGGAACGTTGATTTTCCTGCTCCGTTTGCACCGATCATGCCGTAGCAGTTTCCCTCGGTGAATTTGATATTTACATCTTCAAACAACGCTTTTTTTCCGACACGAAGTGTCACATTATTTGCTGCAATCATACGTTTAAAACCTCATTTTCTTTTCTTAATTGGGATTTCGAAGTTACTCCGGGCGTTTTCCCCGGTCATACGGAGTATAGTCTACCATAGGTTTCCATTCTATGGCAAGTAGGGAAAGCCTTTATTCTTCGTCTTTTTCGCCGGAAATTGTAAAAAAGCTGTCGTCCCGGTCTTTTTTGTCGATCAGCTCGTTGTACTGCAGGCACTCATACTGCCGCTCGTACTCGAGATCCTCCTCCGGCGCATCCTCATCACTCCAGCGGTACCACGTTCCGTCGCCTGCTAAAAAGCCGAGGTGGTTGAGTGCCGGCATTTTTTCTCTCAGGTCAAGCAGATATTCGTTGTACGGTGTCAGTTCCAGTCCCGTAAGACTTAAGGCATAGCTTGACAGATAGTTCGTGCTGATCCAGACATCGCTCTCAGATTCCATACTGTAGTTCGTCCAGATGAAGAACGGTGTTCCGTAGAACTTCTCCTGGTCTTCAACCGAAAGATTCTGATAGGAATCTCCCGCGATCCATGTCTCAAACGCATCCGGCAGCTTCGGGGAATGATCGCCGAACATGATGATCATCGTCGGTTCGTCCACCTGCTGGAAATACCGGATCAGATACGAGATCGCTTCATCGGAGAGCTTCAATAATGAGAAATACTGATCCGCCTCATCGCTGTCGTAGCCGTCGCAGTTGATGTCCGCCTGGAAATAACGGTTCGTATAGCCGCTGTGGTTCTGCATTGTCACATCAAACAGGAAGAACTTGCTGCCCGGCTCTTTGTTCTCGTATGTTTCCACAATCTTTTCGTAGTTCGCCTGATCGCTGATCATGCCGCGGTACCGTTTTGCCGTGTCGGAAAACTGATCGATCGAGATAAAATCATCAAAATCCAGAAAACGGTATGCCGTGCTCCGCTTCCAGTTTGTCGCCTTGTTCGGATGCATCGCAATCGCCTGATAGCCCTGGTCTTTCAACGTCGTAACGAGGGAATACTGGCTGTGCGTAAAGTAACTGACGTACGGCACCATGCCCGGGAAACGCTTGCAGGAGTTTCCGGTCAGGAACTCGTACTCGGTCTTTGCCGTTCCGCCGCCCTTTGTGCATGTCAGCGTGTGGCCTTTGATGATGTTTTCGGTCAGAGAATCGAGAAACGGCATGTAACTCTCGCTCGTCTGCGGATCGCCGACAGAACGGTAATCGAACCACGATTCATTCATGATTGCGATGATGTTGACCGGTGTCACGCCGTCGGCGTTGTCTTTTCTAAGATCCTCTGTTTTTGTCTCTTTCTCGCTCGTATCGGCAATCGCCGTCACTTCGTCTTTGGAGTAGCCGTCCGGCGGGGTCAGGCGCATGTATTTTGCCACTGCCGTAAAACCGACCGTTGTTCCGTACTGGCGGTACGTCTTCGCCGGATTCCAGAGGTCACTGATGACACCGAACTCGGCGTTCCAGTTCAGATTCATGTACGCCAGATACGTTCCCAAAGTCAGTGCAGCCGCAGCCACGCGAAGCAGAATCTTATTTCTCGTTTTCCGCGCAAAACGGTATTCCCGGCTCTGCAGCCAGAGGCGCACGACGAGCATCATCGTGATAAACGAGGTCACGATCTCGCCGGTGATCTCGAATTTGTAGCCGCCGACCACATCCGCCGCTGTCGCGATGCTGTAAAGGTCGATGAGCTGGAACGCCTCACCACGGAACAGATAGACGTAGTAGAACACCAGGCTCATGCAGAAATAAAAGATGTTCATGAAAATCATCGCACGGCGGATGGAATTCAGAAAGAGGGAAACGAGAATGGACAGTACAAAAATGACGCCGATATTCAAAAGCGCGTAATACCATTTCATCTCCCGGAACTGACTGTTCGTGACGAATTCCAGCGTGGCAAACAGATAAGCTGCGTTTGCCAGCATCAGAATCGGCTGTTTCCATCCCACGTAGCGCGGTTTCGGTTTCTGATCCGGCTTGGAAGCAAACCGGCAGAAACTTGTGACTGCCGTCAGCACGATACATGCCAGCAGGCACGGGAACAGAAAATGAATGCTCCACTCCCGGTCCGTGGCCGTTGTATCCAGCAATGGGCGCGCCAGAAACAAGATCAGTGCCAGCATGCCAAAATACAAAACAAGAAACGCGCACCGGGCGCGCTCCTTTTTGCTTTCTTTTAATCTCTGATAAAACTTCTGCATTGAAAACTTTCAGCTCCTTTTATAACAGTACCTATAATCCTTCTGTGAACGGCTCGTCCGCCGGATAGCCGCCGCCTAACTTCTGCATACAGCGCTGGATGGAATCTTTAGAATTTCCCCAGTCTTTATCTTTGTTGCGGTAGTCGAATTTGTCGGTAAACCACGTTACCTCTTCCTGCAGCCGCTGGTAATTCTCTTTCATAATCCTGAACAGCGTCGGATAGAACTCTGCTTTCTGCTTATCGTTCAGCTTCTTCTCCGCCGTCTCCACCAGATCCGCAAAGTGCGGCAGGCAGAAACCTTTTCCCTCGCGGAAGAGGCGTGCAAACTCCTCATCTTTTTTATAGAGATCAAAGAACGTATCAAGATAACGGTTGTAGTTTGCCTTGAAGTGATCGCAGACGTAGCACGAATGCGTCTTCTCGTCGATCCACTGGCCGATCGCGGTCTCACGGCCCTGCTTGTCGAGGGATGTCTTCTGCATCCGTTTGAATACCGACGATTTGCCCGGTGTAAACTGATCCATCTGTGTGGCAAGCTCCTGGTTCAGTTTTTTGAGATGTGTGGATAAAATCAGACCGCTTCCGAGACGGTTTCCGTAATCGTACATCATTTTATAGTGGTGGCGGCAGAAACCCATCTCGTCTGTCTCTGCGCGCACATCATCCTCCATGTAGGATGCGCCGGAACCGAGCGCGAACGAGATCGCATGCTGCTCTGCTTCCCGCTCCAGATAGCAGAACGGGCACTCATCTTCCGCTTTGAACGCGTCCATCAGCGGAATGGTATGGATCGACTCTTTCATATAGAAAAACCTCCGAATCTGTTTTATTTGTTATTGCTCCCTACAGCATACACAAAATCACTCCATTTGTCAAAAGAACTCTTCCCCTTCCGTTTCGAATCCCCTCATCAGTTCGCTCTGAATAATTACCATTTTCCTACTATTCTGATCTGTATTTTCTATATTTTGCACAATTTACATGTGCATTATAAAAATTTAAAGTTGTTTCTTTTTGTCATTTTATCGTTTATATTAGATAACATAGATCTTTTACTCTGT
>CAVBNJ010000148.1:0-6793 GCA_963596755.1 bacterium | reverse complement strand
TGTTCACAAAAATGGAATGATAGATGTAACGTGTATGCGGTTTTGAAGGTATATCGGAAAGACCATCGGAGAGATCCGGTGGCTTTTTTGTTATAAGCAGAGCGCCGTTAGTGAGAAAAAATACTCATTAGCGGCGCTTTCCATTTCAAAGAAAAAGCAGTATTATGGGGTTAGAAGAGTCTAACACGAAACAGACTCTTACACACTCAGGAAAAAATGCAGGGAGGGAAATTATGTTTCTTGAGATTAATAACCTGAAGAAAAGCTTTGGATCTGGTGAAAGCAGAGTGGAAGTATTAAAAGGAATCCAGTTTTCCGTAGAAAAAGGTGAGATCTGTGTACTCCTCGGCCCATCCGGTTCCGGAAAATCAACACTGTTGAACATTATCGGCGGAATTGACGAGGCGGACAGCGGTTCGATCGTGATTGAAGGCGAAAAAATTGAGGATATGAACGAAAAAACACTGACGCGCTATCGCCGGAAACATCTCGGCTATGTCTTTCAGATGTATAATCTGATTCCGAATCTGACGGTGAAGGAAAATATTGAAGTCGGCGCATACTTAAGTGATCATCCGCTTGACATCAACGATCTTTTGAAGACACTGGGTCTTTATGAACACCGCGACAAGCTGCCGAACCAGCTTTCCGGCGGTCAGCAGCAGCGTACTTCGATCGGAAGAGCCATTATCAAAAATCCGAGCATTCTGCTCTGCGATGAGCCAACCGGCGCGCTGGATTACCATACGTCAAAAGAGATCCTGAAGCTGATTGAGGATGTCAACCAGAAATACGGCAATACCGTCATCATGGTAACGCATAACGATGCGATCAAAAACATGGCGGACCGTGTGATTCGTCTACGTGACGGCCAGATCCGCAAAAACTACGTCAATGAAACCAAAATCGCCGCGGGCGATCTGGACTGGTAAAGCGGGGTGGGAATATGAAAAATCCATTACGAAAACGCCTGCTTCGGGAATTGAAAGACGATATCGGAAAGTATCTCGTTATTTTTCTGTTTATGACAGCGACGATCGGTTTTGTGTCCGGTTTCCTCGTTGCGGATGAGAGTATGCTGTATGCCTACGATGAGAGTTTTGAAAAGTACAATGTGGAAAACGGAAACTTTACGACGGAACAGAAACTGACCGACAACCAGAGAACCCGGCTGGAAAAAGAAAAAGTGACGATTTACGAGAATTTTTATAAGGACGAAGAAGCCGATACAGACCTGGATTCTGAAGCAGAGAGTACAATTCGTCTTTTTAAGAATAGAACAGAAGTCAATCTGGTCTGCCTGATGAAGGGAGAAATGCCGCAGACAAAGGATGAAATTGCCATCGATCGCATGTATGCAGACAACAATGATCTGCAGATCGGCGATGTGATTTCGGTTGATAAAAAAGAACTGACGATTACAGGCCTTGTGGCACTTTCCGACTACAGTGCACTGTTCAGCAATTCGAGTGACATGATGTTTGATGCCGTCAAATTCGGTGTGGGAATCATGACAGAGGAAGGCTTTAATGCCATTACCGACAATCATCTGGAATACTGTTATTCCTGGAAGTACGATACCGAGCCAAAAGATGAGACAGAGGAAAAAGAATGGTCTGACGATTTCGTTGAAGTCCTGGCGGCTCATTCGTCGCTGACTGGTTATTTGCCGCGCTACGGTAACCAGGCGATCAAATTTACCGGTGACGATATGGGCAGTGACAAGGCGATGGTGGAGGTACTGCTGTACATCCTGATTGCCATCATGGCATTCATTTTTGCGGTCACAACAAACAATACGATCGTAAAAGAAGCGTCAGTAATCGGAACACTGCGTGCTTCGGGCTATACGAGACGGGAACTTTTGCTGCATTACCTGTCTCTGCCGGTGCTGATTACGATTTTGTCGGCGGTGATTGGAAATATTCTGGGATATACGGTGTTTAAAAATATCTGTGCCGGCATGTACTATGGAAGCTACAGTCTGCCGACGTATCAGACGCGGTGGAATGCCAATGCGTTTCTGCTGACGACCGTCATTCCGGCGCTTCTGATGTTTGTGATCAATGCAGTTCTGATTTCCGGCCGTCTGCGCCTGTCGCCGCTTCGTTTCCTGCGTCACGACTTTGCAAAAAAGGGAAAAGGCCATGCGGTGCGCCTTCCGAATTTACGGTTCTTCTCGCGGTTCCGCCTGCGTATCCTGCTGCAGAATAAGTCGAGCTATTTTACACTGTTTCTCGGCATTGTATTTGCCAATATTCTGCTGCTGTTCGGTATGATGATGAAGCCGCTGCTGGCGCATTATCAGACGGAAGCGGTGGAAAATATGCTGGCAGATTATCAGTATATCTTAAGTGTGCCGGACCCGATTGACGAGGAGGATGAATACACGTTGATGGGTATTGTGCAGAAGCTCCTGACGCCGTCTTTGAAGACGAACACAGAAGGGGCGGAATCGTTTGCAGTTACATCGCTGAAAAACATTCCGAAGAACCGGGAGGGAGAGAGTCTTTCTGTTTATGGAATCCAGAAAGACAGCAAGTATGTTTCTGCCGAGCTGTTTGAGGATGGAGTGACGATTTCCGATGGTTATGCGGAAAAATACGGCGTGAAGGTCGGAGATACACTCGAACTGAAAGAGCCGTATGAGGATAAAACATACTCGTTTGAGATAAAAAGTATTTATTCCTATCAGGGAGCACTGGCGGTATTTCTGCCGATAGATGCGTTCTGCGAGACATTTGATCAGCCGGATGACTATTTTAACGGCTATTTCTCCAATGAACCGATCACGGATCTGGAAGAGTCATATATTGCGACGAAGATCACAGAAGACGATATGACAAAGATTTCACGGCAGCTGAATGTGTCGATGGGAGAGATGTTCCAGCTGATCAATATTTTTTCCATTATACTGTTTATGCTGTTGATTTATCTGCTGACGAAACTGATTATCGAGAAAAATACGACTTCGATTTCCATGGTAAAAATTCTCGGCTACGAGAACAGGGAAATATTGAGTCTGTATCTGACGGCGACGACCTGGGTGGTGATTGTTTCGATCGGTGTCAGCCTTATCATCGCATCTCTGCTGATTCGGCAGATTTACGTTATTATGCTCTCCGGGTACAGCGGCTGGCTGACGTATTATATTGAGCCGACGATCTACGCAAAGATGTATGGCATGGGTCTTGCGGCGTATGCGGTTGTCGCTGTACTGCAGTTCCGCCGCATCAAAAAGATTCCGATGGATGAGGCACTGAAAAATGTAGAATAAAAAAGTTACAGGAGAAGTCTTGACAGGTGTGGGCAAAGTATGATACATTGTTTTCAAACTTGGTGTGGATTTTTCAACTTGTAACAGAGTTCTTTTCGCCACGCAATTATCTGAATTTTGATAATTGCGTGGCTTTTTTTGCGCTGAGCCGCACTGCACCAATAGAAAAGAATTACAACTGGAGGTAACAATGAACGAAAACTTTATGAAAGAAAAGCCGGTATTCCCGCTTCTGGTTTCGATGGCGCTTCCGATGGTAATCTCGATGCTGGTCAACTCTTTATATAATATTGTGGACAGTTTCTTTGTCGCAAAGATCAGCGAAGATGCCATGACGGCCCTCTCACTGGTTTATCCGGTACAGAATTTTGTAAACGCCGTCGCCATCGGTTTCGGAATCGGAATCAACGCGGTCATCTCGTATTATCTGGGAGCCGGAGACAAAAAAGCGGCAGGCTGTGCGGCAACGCAGGGCTTTGCGCTCACGATGGTGCACGCCGTAATTTTAACGATCGGAAGCCTTCTGGTCATTAAACGATTCCTTATGATGTTCTCTTCTTCCGCATCCGTCATCGACCTGGGTGTCCGCTATTCGCGGATCATCTTTATCTTTACAGCAGCGATCATGGCGAACCTGTATTTTGAAAAGGTCTTCCAGGCGGTCGGGCAGATGAAGGTAACGATGATGGGCATGATGATCGGCTGTATCGTCAACATCATTCTGGACCCGCTCATCATTTTCGGCGTCGGCCCGTTCCCGCGTCTCGGCATTGAGGGCGCGGCACTGGCAACTGGAATCGGACAGGTAACACCGGTGATTATCTACGTTGCCATTTACAAAATCCGTCCGATTTCCGTAAAGATCCGTCGCGAATACTTAAAAGAAGGAAAGAACATGACCGGAAGACTGTATGCGATCGGTATTCCGGCGATCCTGAATCTGGCACTGCCGTCGCTGTTGATTTCCGCGCTGAACGGAATCCTGGCGGTTTACTCGCAGAGTTACGTTGTCGTGCTCGGTATCTACTACAAACTGCAGACTTTCATTTATCTGACTGCAAACGGTATCGTACAGGGCATGCGCCCGATCATCGGTTTCAACTACGGTGCGGGTGAGCACAAGCGTGTGCGGAAGATTTATGAAATCACACTGGCGATGTGCGCGGTTATCATGCTGATCGGAACCGTGATCTGCCTTGCCATTCCGGAGCAGCTGATTGCATTGTTCAGCACAAATCCGGAGACCATTCACCTCGGCGGCCAGGCACTGACACGGATCAGCGCGGGATTTCTGATTTCTGCGGTATCCATCACTTCCTCTGGTGCGCTCGAAGGACTGGGAAAAGGAGGATCTTCCCTGATCATCTCCCTGTGCCGAAACGTCGTTGTCATTCTCCCGGCAGCCTATCTGCTGTCACACTTAGGAGGCGGCGTTTTCGTATGGCATGCCTTCTGGATCACAGAGGTCATTTCCGCGGCAGTTTCGCTGGTGGTATATAAACGCGCAGTGCGAAGATAAAAAATATAGGAAGAAAAGAAAAGCGGCCTCTTGTGGAAGGCGGCTTTTCTTTTTATAATAGATAATACAGACGTAAGAATTAAGTAAAGATTTTTTCGCATTTTCATGGTACCATTAAGATATTTGAAAAACAGAGAGGATGGAAACGACGTGGAAGAAACGAATATTTTAGTTGTAGATGATGAAAAAGAAATCGCGGATCTGCTGGAGATTTATCTGATCAGCGATGGATTTCAGGTATTGAAGGCATACAGTGCAAAAGAAGGACTCCGCATTCTGGAGGAGAAGAAAATTGATCTGGTGCTGCTCGATGTGATGATGCCGGATATGGATGGTATTGCGATGTGCCGCCGCATCCGGGAGACAAACAACATTCCGATTATCATGGTGAGCGCCAAGACGCAGGATATCGACAAGATTGTCGGCCTTTCAACCGGTGCCGACGATTACGTGGCAAAACCGTTTAATCCGCTGGAGCTGATGGCGCGCGTGAAATCTCAGCTCCGCCGTTACCGCGAGCTGAATCCGTCAAAACCGCAGGAACGTCAGGAGATCATTTCCCTGAAAAATCTGGAGATCAACAAGGTGACGCATCAGGTGGTGTGCTATGGAGAGAACATTAAGCTGACGCCGATTGAATTCGATATTTTATATCTGCTGGCATCGAATCCGGGCCGCGTGTTCAGCACGGATGAGATTTTTGAGCGCGTCTGGCATGAAAAGTTCTATGAGGCGAACAACACCGTTATGGTACATATCCGCCGGCTGCGCGGCAAAATGAAGGATGACACACGAGAAGAAAAGATCATTACGACGGTCTGGGGAGTGGGATACAAAATTGAAGCATGATTTTATAAAAAACTTCAGTCAGAGAATGGCGTTCGATCTGATCGTAAGCGCGCTTGTCACTCTGCTTGCGGTGACGCTTGCCGACGAATTTCTGACCTTTGTGGGCAATGGACTGATGAACATCGGCTACCGGAGCGCCTGGATCGGACCCCGTGGGCTTCGTTCTTCGGTGCAGATGGTAATTCTGATTGTGATTGCCCTGCTTGCGTTCTGCCTGACCTTTTATTTCCTGATGCGGGATACCATACGCTATATCGGGAAAATTCTGGAAAAGGTGAAAGAGATCTCGGCGGGAGATTTTGATCATCCGATGGAAGTAAAAGGAAACGATGAATTTTCCGTGATGGCGGAGAATCTGAATGCGATGCAGCGGAATATCAAAGAGATCATGGAGCGGGAGCGGATCGCGGAGCATACGAAAAACGATCTCGTCTCATCGGTGGCACACGATCTTCGGACGCCGCTGACCTCGATTATCGGCTATCTTGGCTGGGTGCGCACGCGGACGGATCTGGATGAGGAGACGAGAAATCATTATATTGATATCGCCTACCAGAAAGCGCTGCGCCTGGAGCAGCTCACGAACGAGCTGTTCGGTTTTGTGAAGCTGGAGCACAAAGAAATGCAGCTTCATCTCGGAAAACTCGATCTGGTGCAGTTAATGGAGCAGATGCTCGATGAGATGACGCCGTCGTTTGTGAAAAATGAGCTGCAGGTGGAATTCCGGCACTCGGAGAACACGATTATTCTCGAGGCAGACGGCGAGCTGCTGGCGCGGCTGTTCGGAAATCTGCTGAACAATGCGGTAAAATACGGAAAAGAAGGAAAACAGATCCGCGTCTCGATGGAAAAAGAGAGCGGATATGTGGTAACGCGTGTTGTCAATTACGGACGGATTATTCCCAAACAGGAGCTGGAACATATTTTCCAGAAATTTTACCGGACGGAGCAGTCCAGAAGCCGTGATACCGGCGGCACGGGACTCGGCCTTGCGATTGTCCAGCAGATTACGGAGCTGCATCACGGGCAGGTTCATGTAAAAAGTGATCTGCAGGGAACGGTCTTTGAGGTAGAACTGCCGATCCAGCCCATACAGCAGGAGGAGAAACAGGGATGAAAAAGAAGAAAAGAAGGTGTTCGTTCTGGCT
>CAVBNJ010000147.1:0-6803 GCA_963596755.1 bacterium | reverse complement strand
GCTATGCGATGGTACTCATCAACCCGACCAGCTATCCGATTCTCTATGCGGCAGCTCTTGTAAAAGGTGTCGGCAACGCAGCCGTTTCCGGTGTCATGTACGGAATGCTGGCAGATACCGTAGAGTATAACCAGTGGAAATCCGGAATCCGTGCAGAGGGACTGGTTTTCAGTGCCAACTCCATCGGAGCAAAAATCGGTTCCGGTATCGGCTCAGCCGTTCTTGGATGGGTTCTTGCAGCGTTTGGTTTTGTAAGCTCCGCCAATGTACAGCCAGATTCCGCACTGATGGGAATCCGTGCCATTTTCCTGTATGTACCGCTGGTTGTCTTCGCACTGATGTTTATCGTGCTTCTGTTTTACCGTCTGGACAACGAGTATGACGGTATTATGAAGGATCTGGAAAAACGTTCCGCAAAATAAAAAGGAGAGAAGAAAATGCAGAAAGTAGAACAGTATCAGAGATTTGACTGCGAGCTTACCGGAACAGACAAAGGAAATCCGTTCCGCGAAGTAGAGCTGCAGGCCGTTTTTGAAAACGGAACAGAGCGTGTAACAACCTTTGGATTTTATAAAGACAACGGAATCTACGGCATCCGCTTTATGCCGCAGTACACGGGAATCTGGAACTGGGTGACAAAAAGCAATGATCCTGCCCTGGATGGAAAAACAGGCAGTTTCGAATGCACCCCGGCAGGAGAGAACAACCACGGAAGAGTCTGCCTGAAAAAAGATGTTGTTCCGAAAAAAGAAGCAAACTTCTATGAGACCGAAGATGAATTCCAGTTCGCCTATGAGGATGGAACGAGATTCCAGCCGTTTGGAACGACCTGCTATGCGTGGATCAATCAGGCGGAGGAAGTGCAGGAGGAGACCTTAAAGACACTTGCCCGGGCACCGTTCAACAAAATCCGTATGTGCATTTTTCCGAAATTTTATACCTACAATACCGAAGATCCGAAATGGTATGTCTTCCCAGGAACCCGCGAGGACGGATTCGATTTCACCCGTTTTAATTCCGCTTTCTTTGATCATCTGGAACAGCGCATCGCAGATCTGGATGCACTCGGCATTGAGGCAGATCTGATCCTGCTGCACCCGTACGACCGCTGGGGCTTCTCAAAGATGACCCGTGAGCAGGATATTTTCTACCTGCAGTACGTGGTACGGAGACTCTGTCATTTCAAAAATGTCTGGTGGTCCATGGCAAATGAGTATGATCTGATGCCGCAGAAAACGGTTGAGGACTGGGAGACGTATGCACGCGTGGTGATGGCAAACGATCCGTACGGCCATTTAAGATCGATTCACAACTGCATTCCGCTGTATGATCACAGCAGACCGTGGATTACCCATGTCAGCGTACAGCGTGTCGATGTTTACAAGACAGCCGAGATGATCACCGACTGGAGAAAAGCATACCGCAAACCAGTTATCATGGACGAGGCCGGATATGAGGGAAATATCAATTTCGGATGGGGCAATCTGACCGGCGAGGAGCTCACCAGAAGATTCTGGGAGGGCTGCATGAGAGGCGGCTACCTGTCCCACGGAGAGACCTTTGTGGATAAAGGCGATCAGGTCTGGTGGTCCCACGGCGGAAAACTGTACGGTGAGAGCATTGCGCGGATTGCATTCCTGAAAAACGTGATGGCACAGACACCGGAGAAGGCAGAACCGCTGAAGCTCACCCCGGAAAATCATGAGGAAAACTGGGATTCCGTATGCCTGCATGACGGAACGGACTGGTTTTTATATTACTACGGCTTCTTCCGTCCGCTGTTCCGCGAATACACGCTGCCGGAAGGAAGAAAATACCAGATCGAGCTCATCGACACCTGGAATATGACGACAGAAACACTGCCGGAAATCTACGAAGGAAAGATCCGCATCCCGATGGGCGCAAAGCAGTATATGGCAGTGCGCATGAAAGCAGTAGAAGCAGAATAAAATCATCTATGCCTTTACTTCATTTCAAAAAAACGGTATAATACAGAAAAAGAGTCAGGAAAATGGTACAAAAAGAAATTGTTTTTGTACTGTTTTCCTGTTTTCTGCTTATTAAAAACAGAAAGGAAGTAATCGTATGAAGAAATATAACCGTATTTTTCTGATCGTTCTGGATTCCCTGGGAATCGGGGCGATGGCAGATTCAGAGAAGTTTGGAGATATCGGCGTCAATACCTTCGGTCATATCTGGGAGAGCCAGGGAGGCCTTACGATCCCGAACCTGCGGAGTCTTGGCATGGGAAACCTCTGCGGTGTGACAGCGGATGAGGCAAAGGGCTATGCCAGAAGACTGAACGAGGCGAGCAACGGAAAAGATACCATGACTGGCCACTGGGAGATGATGGGAATCTACACGACGAAGCCGTTCGTGACATTCACCGACCACGGATTCCCGAAAGAACTGATCGATGAGCTGGAAAAACGAACCGGCAGAAAGATCATCGGCAATAAGGCGGCGAGCGGAACGGAGATCCTTGACGAGCTGGCAGAGCGCGAGATCGAAAACGGGGAGCTGATCGTATATACCTCAGCGGATTCCGTACTGCAGATCTGCGGCAATGAGGAGACGATGGGACTGGAGACACTGTATCATTACTGTGAGATTGCCCGTGAGCTGACGATGAAAGACGAGTGGAAGGTTGGCCGTGTCATTGCAAGACCGTATGTCGGAAAGAAAAAAGGCGAGTTCGTCCGCACCTCAAACCGCCATGATTACGCGGTAAAACCGACGGGAAAAACCGTGCTGAATGCGATGCAGGAGGCAGGATATGATGTAATCAGCATCGGCAAAATCAACGATATTTTCTGCGGCGAGGGCATCACGGAGAGCCTGAAATCAAAGAGCAGCGTGCATGGCATGGAGCAGACGATTGAGACAGCAGGAAAGGATTTCCATGGACTCTGCTTCGTCAACCTTGTCGATTTCGATGCACTCTGGGGCCACAGAAGAAACCCGGAAGGCTACGGAAAAGAGATTGAGAAATTCGATGTGAACCTTGGAAAGCTGATGGAGCAGTTAAAAGACGACGATCTGCTTCTGCTCACGGCGGACCACGGCAACGACCCGACCTATACCGGAACGGACCACACAAGAGAACAGGTTCCGCTCCTTGCTTATTCACCGTCCATGAAGGAAAGCGGTCTTCAGGAGACGAAAGATACCTTTGCCGTGATCGGTGCATCCGTGGCAGAGAACTTCGACGTAGAGATGCCGGAGGGAACGATCGGAACATCGATCCTCTCCGACTGGGAGTAACTGCTTGACACTGCAGCAGTTACGATATGTGGTGACCGTAGCGGAGATGGGAACCATCACAGAGGCGGCAAACCGGCTGTATATTTCCCAGCCGAGCCTTACAAACGCGATTCATGAGCTGGAAAAAGAGATGAATCTCGTGATTTTCAACCGGACGAACAAGGGAATCACCCTCTCGAAGGAGGGGGATGATTTTCTCGGCTACGCGCGTCAGGTGCTCGAACAGGCGGCGATCCTGGAGGATAAATACAAGGGAAAAGACGGCGGAAAGAAACAGTTCTGCGTGTCGACCCAGCATTACTCCTTTGCCGTCAATGCGTTTGTGGATCTGATTCAGAAATACGGACAGAAGGAGTACGACTTCAGCCTCCGGGAGACGCAGACGTACGAGATCATCGAGGATGTGGCACGGATGCGCAGCGAGATCGGGATTCTGTTTTTAAACGATTTTAACGAAAAAGTGCTGACGAAGCTTTTAAAAGCGCAGGAACTGGAATTTTATCCGCTGTTTGTCGCCAAACCGCATGTTTTCATCAGCAGAAGCCATCCGCTGGCCGGGCAGAACGTGATTACCAACGAGGAGCTCGAAGAATACCCGTACCTCTCGTTTGAGCAGGGTGAGCACAATTCGTTCTATTTTTCCGAGGAAATCTTTTCGGCATCGGAGCGGAAGAAAAATATCCGCGTGCGCGACCGTGCGACGCTGTTTAATCTTCTGATCGGCCTGAACGGCTATACCGTGTGCAGCGGTGTGATCGATGAAAACCTGAACGGAAAAGACATCATCGCCGTCCCGCTCGCCGATGAAAGCGAGATGCGGATCGGCTACATCACACACAAAAAGGGAAGACGCAGCAGCCTTGGCGCTACGTACCTGGAATGTTTAAAAAAATATCTGGAGTAAAAGAACAGGCTGTCCATAGCTTGAAACTATGGGCAACCTGTTTTTTTCGGTATTTTTCAAACCGGAAACAGTCGCGTATAATACACCTTGTCGAAAAGACAACAACATGTTTGATCAAAACAAATCAGGAAGAGGAGAAGGCTATGCAGACATCAGTGATTGGGTTTCCGAGAATCGGTACCCTGCGGGAATTAAAATTTGCTTCTGAAAAATATTTTCGGAACGAGATTGGAGCGGAGGAGCTGCTGCGGACAGCAAAAGAGCTGCGGAAAGCACACTGGACCACACAGAAAGAGGCTGGAATCACGTTTATCTCCAGCAACGATTTTTCACATTACGATCTGGTTCTGGACACCGCGGTTCTGCTTGGAATCGTTCCGAAGCGGTATCAGGAGCTGCACGGTTCCGCGCTGGATACCTACTTTGCCATGGCAAGAGGATATCAGGGTGCATCCGGTGATGTAAAAGCACTGGCAATGAAAAAATGGTTCAACACCAACTACCATTACATTGTGCCGGAAGTGGAAGATGACACCGTCATCCGCCTTTCCGCGTCAAAGCTTTTTGATGAGTATGCGGAGGCAAAAGAGCTTGGCATTGCGACAAAACCGGTTGTGATCGGAGCCTACACGATGCTGAAGCTGTGCAGATTCACCGGAGAAAAGAAAGCGGAGGATTTCATCGGGGATCTCACAGCAGCCTATCAGGAACTGCTGAAAGAGTGTCAGAAACAGCAGATTGCCTGGGTACAGTTTGACGAGCCGGCCCTTGTCCGTGATATGGATGCACAGGATGTAAAATTGTTCCACCGCCTGTATGATGCGATTCTGCAGGAAAAGGGAAGCTGCCGCGTCCTGGCTCAGACGTATTTCGGTGATGTGAGGGATGTTTACCAGGATCTCATCGCCATGGATTTCGACGGAATCGGTCTTGATTTCCTGGAGGGAAAAGAGACGGCGCGCCTGATCGAAGCGTACGGCTTCCCGGCAGATAAAGTTCTGTTTGCGGGACTCGTCAACGGAAAGAATATCTGGAAGAATCATTACGAGAAAACACTGCAGACGGTGAAAGGCCTGCAGGAAAAGAACATTTCCGTTGTGCTTTCCACTTCCTGCTCCCTGCTTCATGTGCCGTACACACTGAAGCATGAGACGAAGCTTCCGAAAGAATGCAGCGCTTACTTTGCTTTCGCGGAGGAAAAGCTGACAGAGCTGCAGGAGCTTGGAGCTTTAGCGGACCTTGCGGAGTATACAAAAGCGGAGAGCTATCAGAAGAATCACAGACTCTTTGCGGAAAAGAGAGACTGTGAAAACGAAGGGGTGCGTGAGCGTCTGTCCCGTATCACCGAACAGGATGCAGTCCGTCTGCCGAAGCGGAGCGAGCGGCAGAAACTGCAGAAAGCGGAATTTGGCCTGCCGGAATTCCCGACCACAACGATCGGTTCCTTCCCGCAGACCCGGGATGTCAAGGCAAATCGTTCGGCTTACCGTAAGGGTGAGAAGACGAAAGAGGAGTACGAAGCATTCAACTGTGCAAAAATTGCGGAGTGTGTTGCATGGCAGGAGGAGATCGGAATTGACGTGCTGGTACACGGTGAGTATGAGAGAAATGATATGGTGGAGTATTTCGGCGAGGCGCTCGGCGGTTTCCTGTTCACGGAGAAGGGCTGGGTACAGTCGTACGGAACCCGCTGCGTAAAACCGCCGGTCATCTGGGGCGACGTGTACCGCAAAAGCCCGATTACCGTTGCATGGTCTGCTTACGCGCAGTCCCTGACGAAAAAGGTTATGAAGGGAATGCTGAGCGGTCCGGTTACGATCCTCAACTGGTCTTTCCCGAGAGAGGATATCTCGATCAAAGAATCGATTTCCCAGATTGCGCTGGCGATCCGCGATGAGGTGCTCGATCTTGAGGCAAACGGAATCCGTATGATCCAGATCGACGAGGCTGCGCTTCGCGAAAAGCTGCCGCTGCGCAAGTCCGACTGGTACAGCGAGTACCTTGATTTTGCGATACCGGCCTTCCGCCTGACGCACAGCGGAGTCAAGGCGGAGACACAGATCCACACCCATATGTGCTACAGTGAGTTCACCGATATCATTCCGGCGATCGACGATATGGATGCGGATGTCATTACCTTTGAGGCGTCCCGTTCGGATCTGCAGATTCTGGACTCCTTACGGGAGAATCACTTTGAGACAGAGGTAGGACCTGGCGTTTACGACATTCATTCCCCGCGTGTGCCGTCTGTGGAGGAGATGGTACAGAGCCTTACGGTGATGCTCACGAAAATCCCGAAGGATAAACTGTGGGTCAATCCGGACTGCGGTCTGAAGACAAGAGGTGTGCCGGAGGCAGATGCGAGCCTTCGGAACATGGTAAAAGCGGCAGAGGAAATCCGGAAAAAATTCAGTTGAGACGATAAGAGCCTTTGGAAAGTTTTACAAGCCGTCCCTCTTCGAGCAGTTTTTTTAAGACGCGCTGGAGCTGGCGGCGGCTGCAGTGGAGCTGCATGGCCATTTTTTCCACGCCGGAAAAGGTCTGATCCGGGCAGCGCTCGGAGAGATAAGAGAGAAACGACTCTTCGAGCGTGGAAAAATTCGACTGGGAGCTGGAATAGAGCATCAGCTTTTCG
>CAVBNJ010000146.1:0-6819 GCA_963596755.1 bacterium | reverse complement strand
CCTGTTGTATCTCCAGCATTCCAAACTCCATGAACTGATTCCACCAACCGAATCCGATTCGCCTCACTCGTCATACTGGCCCCAAATACGCAAGCCCCCGCAACGAGCACAATCCCAGCCGCTTTCGCCGTCCGTACCCAATACTTTGGCTTCCCATTTTTCGCCTTCTTTGCAGTCTTCTCCCGTCTTTCCTCCCGCTCCCTGCGTGCTTTCTCTTCCTCCACTGCCTGTCGGCGAAGCTGCAGCGTTTTTTCGGTCGGGTTTCCTTCTTCATCCGCAAGGCCCCTCTCCTGGAGGCGCTGGCAGAAACGCGCATACATTTCGTCCACTTCTTCCTCTGATAACGTAATCTCCGGTTCCTGTTCCGCCGCCTGTCCCGGTTTCTTTTTCAGTTGTTCTTCGTTCTCTATCTTTTTCATCCTCTTCCGTTCCTCGGCATCTTCTATAAATTACAACCGCACTTGACTTTTGAGTTCCTAAAGTGGATAATAAAAGCCAAATGATATTATCAAATTCCAGGGAGGAATTCTCATGAAGCATATTGTTCTGACAGGCGGAGGTACCGCCGGCCATGTTACCCCGAATATTGCCCTGATTCCAAAATTAAAAGAAGCAGGTTATAAAATCTCTTATATCGGTTCCTACGACGGAATGGAGCGCAAGCTGATCGAGGACATCGGAATTCCGTATTACGGAATCTCGTCTGGAAAGCTGCGCCGCTACTTCGATCCGAAAAACTTTTCCGATCCGTTCCGCGTCGTAAAAGGCTATTTCGAAGCAAAAAAACTGCTCAAAAAGCTGAAACCAAACGTTGTCTTTTCCAAAGGCGGCTTCGTTTCCGTACCGGTTGTACTTGCCGCCAAAGCCTGTAAAGTCCCGGCGCTGATCCATGAATCCGATATGACGCCTGGTCTTGCAAACAAGCTGTGTATCCCATCCGCTGCAAAGGTCTGCTGTAATTTCCCGGAAACCGTAAACTGTCTCCCGGAAAACAAAGCCGTTCTGACCGGAACTCCAATTCGCCAGGAACTGCTGTCCGGCGATGCGCGCGAAGGCCTGAAGTTCTGCGGATTCACAGCCGTAAAACCAGTCATCCTCGTCATCGGAGGAAGCCTTGGTTCCGTTGCTGTCAATAATGCGGTCCGTTCTATTTTACCAGAACTTCTGAAAGATTTCCAGGTAATTCATCTCTGCGGTAAAGATAAGCTGGACCCTTCCCTCAATGGTACCGAAGGTTACGTTCAGTTTGAGTACATCAAAGATGAGCTCCCGGATCTCTTCGCTGCAGCCGACCTAGTCATCTCCCGCGCCGGCGCAAACGCCATCTGCGAAATCAGTGCTCTGGCAAAACCAAACATTCTGATTCCGCTTTCCGCCAATGCCAGCCGCGGCGACCAGATCTTAAACGCAAAATCTTTCGAGCGCCAGGGCTACAGTAAAGTTCTGGAAGAAGAATCCGTAAATGCCGAGGCTCTTCAGTCCGCGATCCGTGAGGTCTACGAAAACCGCCAGACCTACATCAACGCGATGAAGAAGAGCAGCCATACCGATTCCATCGGCCGCATCCTTTCTCTGATTGAGGAATGTGAGCGCAAATAATAACTACAGAAATCCCATTTCTTTGGCTTTGTCGGCGAAATGCTGACAAAGCCATTTTCTCGTTCTGGTCATTTTCACACGCAGATTTCCTATCGTGATTCCCATTTCCGATGCTACTTCTTTTTCCGGACGCTCATGTACCTTGATTTCCTTCGTAATATAATAACTCGATTCATCATGGTCCTTCAGTGCGCCCATCACTTCCCGAAAAAAATGTTTTTGTTCCTGCTTTTCCTCTTCCCGGATAGCCGGAACATCCATTTCTTCCGCCTGAAGATTTTCATCAAGTTCGTTCCAGTCAAAACGTTGTGCTTTTCTTTGATAATCAATTCCCAGATTCTTTGCAGCGACGCGGCCCCAGCCCTCTACTCTGTTCTCATCCAGCGCATCAATGTTCAGGTACAGTTTCACCATGATTTCCTGTGCGATATCATCCGCATCGGCTTCATTGTGCACTACCTGCATTGCGGCTGAATAGGCTGTCATTACATACTTTTTATATAGTTCCGAAAAGTTATTTTTGTCCATTGTTCTCCGCCCCTGTTCGTCCGTCATTGATTCTTTTGCCGGCTGCTGCCGGCCCTTTCTCAGGCCTTCAGCTCTGCCGTCACACTCTCAATGATCTGCTCTTTTACAGAATCCTCAAGTGTTCCCTGTTTCCATGCAGCAATGCCGGCATTGTCCCCTTCATATCTTGGAATCAGATGCATATGGAAGTGGAATACGGTCTGTCCAGCTGCTTCGCCGTTGTTCTGTACCAGATTGAATCCGTCGGAGTGAAGTGCTTTTGTCATGGCCGTTGCCATTTTTTTGCCCAGAATCATTGCTTTTGCAGCAGTCTCATCCGGAATCTCATAAATATTTGCAAAATGATTTTTCGGAAGAATCAGTGCGTGACCCTTTGTCGCCGGTCCCTGATCCAGAATAACACGAAACTCATCGTCCTCATACAGTGTTGCGGTTGGAATTTCTCCATTTGCTAATTTACAAAAAATACAATCCATGATCTTTTCTCTCCTTTGTTTTTTCTATTTATGTCTTCACTATTTGTCGAAAAACGTCAAATAATGCAGAACGCTTTTTGTTGCGCTCCCCCTGGTTCGATGCTAAACTTTTGGCTTATCAAAATCATCGTAAGGAGGATACGGTTATGTCAAAAGAATTCACTTCAACCCCACAGGGCTTATCAGCGGAATGTCACGCTATGATCTCCCGGATCTCACATGAGGTTCGAAATCCAGTTGCTATTATCCACAGCTTTCTGCAGCTTCTTCTCTCTGAGCGGCCGGAGCTTTCCGAAGATCTCTATTTCCAGAAAATCCAGGAAAATATGGGATACCTGAATTCCCTGCTCGATGAACTCTCCCGCTACAACCATTCTCATAAGGCAGCGACATCTTACGTGAATCCTTATCTTCTGCTCCAGAATCTCTGCGCCGATGCCGGCGTTCTTCTGGAAAAGCAGAATGTTTCTCTTGAACTGATCAAAGAATCAGCGATTCCGCGCTTTGCGCTTGACGCTACGCAGTTCCGTCAGCTTTTTCTGAACCTGATCCGAAACGCCGCTGAAGCAATGCCGTCCGGCGGAACCATCAAAATTTTTCTCTGTTTCGATGGAGATGTTCTGACAATCCGTGTCCAGGACACCGGATGCGGTATTCCCGCCGAGGATCTGCCGACACTCTTTGACCTCTTTGTCACCCACAAGAAAAACGGAACCGGCCTGGGACTTGCCATCTGCCGCGAAATTGCAGCGGCTCACAACGGTACGATTTCTGTCTCATCCGTTCCCGGGGAAGGCAGTACCTTTACGGTCGTTTTCCCTTTCTCCTGATCCTTGCCATTCCCGGATAGAGAACAGCCATCAGGACTGCACCCGCAAGGAAACCGCCGAGGTGTGCAAAATTGTCCACATTGGAGGACTGAAATCCGACCAGCAGGGAAAGGACAGCCATAACTGCCATGCGTCGAAAGGTGAGGTCCTCCAGCCTTCCCTTTCGGAATGCCAGAAGCACCAGCATGGCTCCGACTGCAGAAAAAATTGCTCCCGAAGCTCCGGCGGAAACGACCGGTGCTTCCCCTGCCTTCATCAGAGACAGTTCATGCAGGTACGAGCACAGATTTCCGATGATGCCGCCTCCAAGATAGATGATCAGATAGCGGATCTTTCCAACCGCACGTTCCAGATAATCTCCAAGGAACAGCAAAAGCAGCATATTGTTGACCAGATGCTGGATTCCGAAGTGAAGAAACATACTTGTAAACAGGCGATAGTATTCTCCCGCCTCAATCAGCGGCGCATAAGCTGCTCCGCAATCCATCATATGCCGCGTACTCTCCGTTCCCCCGGTCAGGGTAATCACAAAGAACACAAGAATGTTGCATATGACGATGAGCAGATTGATGCTGTTTTTTGATCTCTTCCACATACGGTCCACGATATCTTCGTTTGGATCGTAACTATTTTTTCTTTGTTCTTCCATTACATCATTCCCTTATCTGTGCTATTTTTTTATTATAATTTAATTTATTCATAAATGCAAGAAATCGTCAAATTTTTTTCTTTTTTGATAAACGTTTTTCGACAATTATTGACGCTTCACGACGGCTTTCGACGTTTTCTGACGTTATTTTTTACATTATTTCTCTTTTCAGGTTTATGTATAATTTTCTTTTCTGTAATATTTTTATTTCGTTTATGCGCCTTTTCTCTTATCCTGTTCTGACAGGTCAAAAATAACGCATCTGACTTTTTCTTAAAATGCAAAAAGTGTAATGCGTCATTTTTCTCTAATTTCTGTTTTTTTCACCCGCTTTATACCGATATTTCTTCCCGGCAAATGAGATATCGTCTCCATCCTCCAGTTTCTTTTTTGTTTCGCCCGTCAAAGGAACGCCGTTCACTGTTGTTCCGTTCCGCGAGTTCAGATCGAGCAGATAATCTCCCTCTTCTGTGCTGACCAGCTTTGCGTGAAGGCGGCTTACCGTACGGTACGGCAAAATTACATCTGCCGCCGCAGACAGCTTTCCAATCAGTGTGCTTCCGCGCTCAATCGGAATCAGCGGAAGATCAATCGGATCAATCGGGACCAGATACGCCCTGCCCTCATCTTCCGGACTGGTCAGCAGCTCTGTTTTTCCAAACAGATCCTCTTCCTGCTCCTCTAATTCCATCCGACTGTGAATCTTTTGGTTTTTCTGCCCTTCTCTATCGCTTTGCTGATTCCATATTCCATCTTTCTGTTTTAAAACTTTCTGATTCTGATATTCCGGAAGCGTGTCTTCTCTTTCTCCCTGTTCCCGGATTCCGGCAGTTCTCCTGCCGCTCTCTGTTTCTGCTCCTGCCCGCCGCTTTTTCCATCGGCTGACAAGTTCCAGCGCCAGACTTGCAATTCCCACAACGGCCGCCGCTCCTCCCAGCACCAGATACCACACGGTTTCTGCCTGTGTCCACCGCAGTGCCAGCACACCTCCCAGAAATCCGATGCAGATCACCGCTTCCACAATGTTTTTCCAGCGTCCCTCATCCTTTTCTTCTTTCTCCGGCTCTGCAAAAAAGTTCTCCTCCGCCGCTTTCGCTTCTTGTTCTTCTTCCCAAAGCATTTCCTCCATCTGCACAGGCGGGTTTTCTTCTCCTGAACGCTCTTTTCTCTCCTGCTCTGTTGTTTCTTTCTTCTCTTTTCCAGTCTGATATAAGAGTGCCTGAATCGTCTCAACTGAAAAAATATCCGCCGAAATCTCCCGGTACAGCCCATACCCGAGTACAACCGCATCCTGCTCCTGGTGATCCAGTTTCGGCAGCAGATACTCCATCAGTTCCCGGATCTGCTGCTGAAAGCCTCCCGCAGCCCTCTGCTTTCCCGGCAGATAACAGAACGAAAAGGATTCCAGATTTGCATCCGCAAAAATCAGTTCCGGCTGCAGAATAAGCCCGTCCGGTGTCAGCAGATACTGTCCCAGCTCTTCCAAAAGATCCAGCAGCTGCTCAAACAATTTCTGCAGCACCGCCGCGCCGATCGACCGCTGCTCAAACACACTCTGAAGCGACTGCCGGGACGTAATCTCATAGTAAAACAACGTTTTATCATCCATTTTCCCGATTCTGCAGCTCAGAAGTCCCGGGATCGTATTCGTCAGCAGCATACGGATCTGATACGATGCGGTATCCGGCTCTTTTTCTTCCTGTAAAATCAAATACGTATGATTCAAATCTCTCTTATAATCAATCTGCATTTCTTCGCTTCCGTCCTTACTTCTGATTCCACAACTGCTTTACTGCCCGTATTCTCCGGATTGTTTTTACCGGATTGCTCCGCCTGCTCTCACTTACAATCGAATACTCCCACACATTCCGGCTCCAGGCGGGCAGAATTTTTCCATTCACAGTCACCTGAATCTCTTTTTCTCCGCACACTGTATTTACGTTTACCGGCTCTGCCGGAAGCGGAATCTGGGAAACCCACCACTCCATCCGGCTCCGGGCGGCCGCCTCTCCTTTTTCGGTTTCAAGCCGCCCTTCATTTTCTGCAAGCATCGTACTTTCATATGCCGCAAACGTATACCAGCTCCGCGCGTGAACAAAAAAGGTCAACGACAGCAGTAGAAAAATCACCAGCAAAGCAAGAGGCACGACCAGAACTGCCTCCACCGTGATGCTCGCTTTTCTCATTTTTTCTTTCACAGCAGTCCGCACCTCCCGACAAACCCAAGCAGCAGAAACGGCACCAGCGGCACGGAATCCTGTCTTCGCATTTTCTTTCTCGCTAAAAGAACTCCGCAGAGTACAGAACAGAGAACCAGGCTAAGCGTTACGATTCCAAATGTCTGTCCAAGACCTAACCAGATCCCAACCGTCAGAAGCAGCAGGCCGTCCCCATATCCCACCCGTTCCTGCGATACGTAACCGAGAAATAAAAATCCCGCTCCCGGCAGCAAAGACAGCAGGCATTCTAGCCACATGGCATGTTCCACCATAATCTGCCATCCAACACCTGCCAGGAACAGCACTCCTGTCAGCGCAAGGCTGATCTGTCTTTTCCGCACATCCATTCCTGCAAGAATTCCCAGATACAACAGTATAATCGCATTCTTTACTTCTTCCTGATACATGTTCTCTTCCCCTTTCCATCGAACTATTTTCTCACGCAGCTTTTTTCGCACACTTCGAACACTGCGGCAGTCCCTCCGCCTGATCGATCGATACAAGACGGACCTTTCGTT
>CAVBNJ010000145.1:0-6823 GCA_963596755.1 bacterium | reverse complement strand
GTATGAGACATCCGAGAAATTCATCAGCTCGTCCTCAAGCTCCAGCGCAAAGCCCTCCATCTGATCCACAAACGCCTGCGACTGCTTCACGGCAAACCGCTTCGCCGCATCCGGATCGCGCATCTCCCGCTCAATCTGATCACACCGGTCCTCACAGTCCGCCGCCGTATCCTGCAGCTTCCGGTACGCAAAGAGATCAAAACTCATCTCCTGAATATTCTCCTCGCCGAGCTCCGGCAGAATATGCGAAATATAGTCCGAAAATACCCCATTCGGCGACAAAATCAGAATATTCGAAGACTGCAGATTCTGCCTGTCATGATACAAAAGATACGCAATTCGATGCAGCGCCACCGACGTCTTACCGCTTCCCGCCGCTCCCTGAATCACCAGAATCCGGTCCTTCGTATTGCGGATAATTGCGTTTTGTTCCTTCTGAATCGTACGAATAATATTCTTTAACTGCACTTCGCCGTTGCTTCCAAGCTCCGCCTTTAAAATATCATCGTCAATCTTCACATCACTCTCAAACCCGTAAAGCATCTTTCCATCGCGGATCTTATACTGCCATTTCGAACAGATTTCCCCCGTCATCTCGCCGCCCGGCGCCAGATAAGAGGCAGGGCCGCGGTCAAAATCGTAGAAAAGACCGCTGACCGGACTTCTCCAGTCGTAAATCAGCGGCAGCTCGCCCGGCCGCTCCGCAAAATTGCCGATGCCGATATAGAAAATCTCCGGCTCATCATCCCCGTCATAGCAGAAATCCACGCGCCCGAAGAACGGCGAATCCAGCATCTTCCGGAACCGGCTGCGCAGAAGAAGCTGCTCCTCATTGGCATTCACCTGGTGCAGCAGCGCCTGCTGATTGTCGTAATCCTCATATCCATACTGGTCCATCTCCGTGTAGTTCTGCCAGTAATAGTCATGCATATTTTCAATTTCTTTCTGTCCGTCCAGAAGAGACTGGCTGATCTCCGCAAGACGCGCCTGCAGCTTTTCCAGCACGAAAGAAAGATATTCCTGTCCGTTTTTCTGATCTGTCATAAAAGGAAACCTCCCCTTAAAAGTATAATGTCAGGTGCCGGAAATCCCGGCTGATCTTATCAGTATAGCAGACAGGCACGTTTCCTGCAATTCAAACATAAAATAAAGAAAAATCCCCTTTGAGGTGCCGCTTTTCTTGGAACCCTTTTTAAAACCACTGTCTGCAAAGGAAGAAAGAAGCTGTCTGGATGCGTATCAGAGGGGCGATACAAAAGCCAGAGACATTCTGGTAGAGCGGAATCTGCGCCTGGTGGCGCATGTCGTGAAAAAGTATCAGGGACTGCCCGATGACCTCGATGATCTGATTTCAATCGGAACGATCGGCCTCATCAAGGCGGTGATGACATATGATCCCCAAAAAGGAAACCGGCTGGCCGCGTATGCCGCCCGCTGTATTGATAATGAACTGTTGATGTATCTTCGGAGTAAAAAGAAAACGGCGCGGGAGATTTCGCTCTACGAGCCAATCGGGACCGACAAGGAGGGGAACGAAATCCACCTGCTGGACATCGTGGAGAGCGGAGGGGAGGATATCGCGGAACAGTACAACCGGAAGGAGGACGCCGGGAGGCTGTACCGCTATCTTGATTCCGAGCTGAAAGAGCAGGAAAAGCAGGTGCTTCTGCTGCGGTACGGCCTTGGAGGAAAAGAAGAGTTCACACAGAAACAGGTCGCAGCAAAGCTCGGCATCAGCCGGTCGTATGTGTCAAGAATTGAAAAGAATGCAATCGAAAAACTGCGTCTGCGGTTTGCCGTCTGAAACTTAATTGACCCACCAAAAACAGGGAGGACACCTTGGACATCCAGATGTCCTCCCTGTAAGTTTTGCTTTTGATTAGATATGATAGAATCCTGCCGACTGTGCCGGGATGGTGATGGTTCCGTCCTTGGATTCAGCTTTGCCTCCGATAGTGTAGAGGGCATCCTTCAGCTCTGCGCTGTATGGGAAGTTCTGCTCCTTATCGGATGGGTTGATGATGACGAGGACTTTTTCGCCCTCAGCCTCACGCACGTATGCCAGCGGATACTGGTTTTTCTCTGCATAAACGAACTCGATGGTTCCGCGGCTTAAGAGCGCTTTGCTGCTCTGGCGGATCTGGATCAGTTTCTTTACCTCGTTGTACAGGGAATCCGGATCGGCCATCTGTGCTTTGGCTGTCGGACGGTCTTTGCCCGGGTCCATGGTGATGTAGAGATCGCTTGCCGGTGCGCTGGAAAATCCTGCATTGGTGGTATCATCCCACTGCATCGGAGAACGGGAACCGGTGCGGTTGTAGCCGCCTTCGACGGATTTCAGGCCTTCGACGTAGCGCATACCGATTTCATCACCGTAATAGATGAACGGGGCACCTGGCATGGAGAGCAGGAAGGCAAAAGCGATTTTCAGCTCATCGCCCTGCAGGCGGCGTGCCAGACGATCCATATCGTGATTTCCGGACGGGATGCAGATCAGGCCTTTCTGGGCTGTTTTATTGTAATTGATTTTATAAGTCTCAACAAATTCGGAGATATCACCTTTTCCGCGTTTTGAGAAGAATGGCTCATCGCAGCGGAACAGATCGTTGTAATGGGATGGTCCGAAGTGAAGCAGGAAGTCCATGTGGAAGCCGCCCAGCAGGGATTTGTCCGGCTCACCCCACTCGGATACCATGGCTGCATCCGGGAACTCAGCATCGAGGAATTTCCGTACCTGCTGCCACAGGCGGATCGTTCCTTTGCCTTCCGGATCGTTTTTCACAAGAGAGCCTGCCATATCCACACGGAAACCATCGCAGCCCATGTTCAGCCAGAATCTCATGACATCTTCCATTGCTGCCAGCGTTGCCTGCGGTCCCTCATCGTCAAAGGACTGCTGCCACGGTTTTTCCGGATCCGGCTGATAGAAGCCGTAGTTCAGGGCCGGCTGATTCGAGAAAAAGTTGATCGCACAGGCTCCGTCACGCTCGGAAATGCCGCGCAGGCTTCCCATTCCTTCCGGTGCTTCCCATACGTTATTGGTCCAGACGTAACGGTCTGTAAACTCATTGCGGTCCGCTTTCATGGACTCTTTGAACCATGGATGCTCCACGGATGTGTGACCCGGAACCAAGTCGAGCAGAACGTGCATATCGCGTTTGTGTGCCTCTTCGAAAACTCGCTTCAGATCCTCATTCGTTCCGTAGCGCGGTGCAACGCGGCAGTAATCTGCGACATCATATCCAGCATCGCCAAACGGGGACAGATAGCACGGGTTGATCCAGATCGCATTGCAGCCCAGCTCTTTAATATAATCCAGTTTCTCGATAATTCCCTGGAAATCTCCGATTCCATCGGCGTTGGTGTCGTTGAAGGACTGCGGATAAATCTCATAAAATACTGCGTTATCTAACCATTTTGACATTTTTTCATTTCCCTCTTTCGCTCTTATTTCACTGCATTTTCTTCGTTGCAGCAAGTGTTTCTATATGATATATTACTACTGTATCCAATGAAATACCAGTAATTTCCTATTTCATTCTGATACTATTCTATGATCTTATCGATTTCGTACCTGCTGTCACAGTGATGCCTTTCAAGGAGGGATTTTATCATGCTTTCCGCTGCAAAAGAAAAACGCCAGCACGGCTCCATGCAGATTCCCTACAGTTATTATGACTGCCGCGTGCCGGACTATTTTCCCGGTGTGCCGCTGCACTGGCACGGGGAGATGGAGCTGAATTATATTAAGCGCGGGACGGGATATTTTCAGTATGAGGACCGCCTGATCACCGCACATCCCGGTGATATTATTCTGATTCAGCCGAATCTTGTGCATGCGATTCTGCCGGATGAGCATGAATCCATGTTTTATGACACCATTGTGTTCCATCAGAATATGCTGATCGGCGGCTACGATGACCGCAGTTACACGGAGATTCTGCAGCCTCTCTTTTCCGGCCGCCGCCGCGTTCAGGCACCGATTTCACCGGACTGTCCCGGGTATCCGGCACTCTATGCATCTGTGCATCAGATTTTCCGCTGCATCCGCGAAAACTCCGCCGTCTCCGATCTTCTGCTGAAAAGCGAACTGCTCCGCTTCTTCTATCTGCTCGCCGCAACAGCACCACTCTGTACAGAACGGCCTGCCATGCCCGCTGCAGCTGAAAACCTGCGCCCAGTGCTCGCTTATATGCAGGAGCACTTTGCGGATCCGCTTACCATCGAGGAGCTTGCCAGACTGTCGCATCTGAGCAAAAGCTATTTTATGAGCTGTTTCAAACAAACCTTCGGACTGGGCGCGATCGAATATCTGACACAGCTGCGGATCAAGGCCGCCTGCGAAGCGCTGCGCAGTACAACGCGGAGTGTGTCGGAAATCGCATACGATACCGGCTTCCGCAACCTCTCCAACTTCAACCGCCAGTTCCGCAGCAAAGTGGGGTGTACGCCGCAGATGTATCGGAAAGAATTTCAGAAAGCCTGAACTTATAAGTCTCTATCTTCTTCCTGCCAGCTCCCAGAACGCAACAGCGCTTGCCGCAGCGACGTTCAGGGAATCCACACCGTGTGTCATCGGAATCAGCACGGTGGCATCTGTTTCGGCGATCGTATCGTTCGCCAGTCCGTCGCCTTCTGTTCCAAGCAGAATGGCAAGTTTTTCATGTTCTTTTAAGGACGGATCGTCCATCGGAACGGAATCTTCTTTTAATGCCATCGCAACCGTATAAATGCCCAGTTTCCGCAGCTCTGCAAGCCCCTGTTCCGGCCAGTAGCTGCCGCCCGGCAGTACGGTCCACGGGACCTGGAAGACATTTCCCATGCTCACGCGGATGGCCCGGCGGTACAGCGGGTTGCTGCAGCCTGATGTTAGGAGAACAGCGTCAATACCAAGTGCAGCCGCGGAACGGAAAATAGCTCCGACGTTGGTCGGATTCACCACATTTTCCATAATCGCCACGCGGCGGGCGTTTCTGCAGACTTCCTCCATGGCTGGAAGTGGCCTGCGGCGCATGGCGCAGAGCATGCCTCTTGTGAGTGCAAAACCCGTGAGCTGTTCCAGTACCTTCGTCTCTGCCGTGTAGACCGGCGCTTCCGGATATCGCGCAAAAAGCGCTTCATTTGCGGCAAGCTCCGCACTTCCGGCGAGGAACGAAACCGGCTCGTATCCGGCGTCCAGTGCGCGCTCGATGACCCGCGGACTCTCCGCGAGAAAAAGACCCGGCTGCGGCTCATAATAATGTAATAACTGCGGTTCCGAAAGACGCGCATACACATCGAGCTCCGGCGCCGCAAAGTTTTCGATTTTTCTGATCTCTGACATAGTATTAAATTCCTTTTTATCCTGTTTTTTCGTCTGTTCTTCTATTGTAGCAACCCTTCTCCCATTCCGCAATCCATACTTTTTCTCTCATCTCAATGCCGGCTGAATTTTCTTATTTGTCTGTCTTTTTGAAAAATTTCTGATTTTCCTCTTGCCAAACGCCGCCGGAGACGTTATAATAATCGACGGTTCAAAATTACAAACTGCAGAAAAGATTGGTATCAGATTGGAAACGGCACAAGTGCATTGCTTGATTAACGAACAACACATGTGTCTTTTTTGCGCCCATTTTTCAAAAAAACGCAAAGAAAAGGAGAACAATCGATGCCAAAAACAAAACTTCAAAACGTTGTATTCACCCTCATGATGTCCTTTCTGATGGTCTACGCCATGATCTGCTACAATATTTCGCTGAACATCGGCGGAATGACGAATCAGGTCTTTCTGATGGCGTTCCACGAAATGATGATCATGTGGCCGGCCGCCTTTATCCTTGAATTCTTCTTCATCGATCATCTGGCACACAAACTGGCCTTTTGCATGGTAACACCGCAGGACCGTCCGATCGTGATCACGCTGGCCATTTCTGTTATGATTATTGCTGTTATGTGCCCGATTATGAGTTTTATCGCAACGCTTCTGTTTAAAAACGCCGGAAAGGAATTTGTTGCTGTCTGGTTCCAGACCACCTTCTTAAACTTCCCGGTTGCCTTCTTCTGGCAGCTCATTTACTGCGGACCATTCATCCGTTTTCTGTTCCGCAAAATGTTTCCGGAGAAATAAATAAAGATATCCACAAAGACGAACCTCTTTTCCCCTCCCTTTCCACAATTTCTGTGGACAGAGGGTGCAAAGAGGTTCGCCTTCTGTGGATATCTTTTTATTTTACGGTAAGATTACTCCTGCGGTACTGCGTTGGATACGCTGACTACATGATCGTACCAGGTTCCTTTTTTGCCGATGATGGCAACGTTGAAATCCTCGTCCAGTTTTTCTACCGGAATATCAAAGCCGTATACTTCATCTGTGGTACCGTCAGAATACGTTACTTCATCTGTGGTCGGCTCGATCAGCTCTGCGCCGTCTGCCTGTGCCTCTTCTTTCGTTCCGACAAAGACATTCACGATGTTTTTGGATACCAGGCTGACGTGTATCGTCATCTTTCCGTTTTCTACGGTCAGAACGCCCTTTCCGTCGTTTGCTTCATTCACATGGAACATATTGCTGTCTGTGTTGAAGTCTGCTGTATAAACACCGTCTGCCAGCTCTGCCTCGCCAGTCTCGCTCGCTGTCGATTCTACGGAAGTGCTCTCAACCGTGGAAGAGGATGTCGATGTGCTCTCCGCCTCGGTCTGGGACTCGTCCTGTACGGATGCGGAAGACGTCGATACGGAAGATGTGGATACTGCCGATGCAGAAGAGGATGATGACGATGCATCATTTCCGCCGCATGCGCCGAGCATCGATACGGTCAGTGCTGCTCCAAGAAAAAGAACTGCT
>CAVBNJ010000144.1:0-6845 GCA_963596755.1 bacterium | reverse complement strand
CATCAGACCAAGGGAAGCGCGCTGAACTTCGGCCTTGACTTCAAGGGCGGTACTTCCATCAATGTTCCGTTCAACGAGGATTACTCCATCGAAGAGCTGGACAAAGAGGTAGAGCCGGTTGTAGAAGGTGTAACAAAAGATTCCAATATTCAGATGACAAAGGTTGTCGGAAGCAACAACGTTATCATCAAAACACGTTCTCTTTCTTTAGATGAGCGTGAGCAGGTTTACCAGGCAATGGCAGACAATTTTGGTGTCGATACCTCCGAGATCACATTCGACAACATTTCTTCTACCGTAAGTAAAGAGATGAGTCAGAATGCGATGAAAGCGGTTATCATCGCCGTTATCTGCATGCTGCTGTACATCTGGATCCGTTTCCGCGACATCCGTTTCGCATCGAGTGCGATCCTTGCGCTGATGCACGATATCGCGATTGTGTTCGGATTCTATGTAGTATCCCGCATCTCCGTCGGCAGCACCTTTATCGCGTGTATGCTGACGATCCTCGGCTATTCCATCAACAGTACGATCGTCATCTTCGACCGTATCCGTGAGAATCTGCCGGAGTTAAAGAGAGAGCCGATCGAGCATCTGGTTGACCGTTGTATTACGGACACCCTGACCCGAAGCATTTACAGTTCCCTGACTACTTTTATCACCATCTTCGTTCTGTTCGTGATGGGAGTTTCTTCCATCCGCGATTTTGCAGCACCTCTGATGGTTGGTATCGTATGCGGAGCTTACACATCTGTCTGCATCACAGGTGCCCTGTGGTATGTGATGAAACACATCGGCAAAAACAAATATGTGCCGTCCAAAGCAGTACAGAACATGACAAAAAATAAATAAGAGCAGCAAAACCATAAAAGAGAAACGCCGGACCGGAAAAGTCCGGCGTTTCCGTTCACATAGACAGACGAAAGGGGAGAAAGTATGAAGAAAGAACGCTGGGTAGTTTCGGCAAAGCGTGCCGATTTCCAGGCAATTGCGGACCGCTACGGCATCGATCCCGTCATCGCCCGCCTGATCCGGAACCGGGATGTGACCGGGGATGAGGAGATCAAAGAGTATTTATTCGGGGATCTCGAACAGCTCCACGATCCGCTGCTGATGAAGGACATGGAGCGCGCGGCGGATCTGATCGCAGAAAAAATCCGGGAGAAAAAGCCGATCCGTATTATTGGTGATTATGATATTGACGGCGTTACGGCAACGTATATTCTGCTGACCGGTTTAAAGGATCTCGGCGCCGACGTGGATGTGCGCATCCCGGACCGGATTGCGGACGGTTATGGATTAAATGAGCATCTCGTGCAGTATGCCGCCGACGAAGGACGGGATACGATCGTCACCTGTGATAACGGCATTGCGGCGAGCAGCCAGATCCGTCTTGCAAAAGAGCTTGGCATGACGGTCGTCGTGACGGATCACCACGAGGTTCCGTACGAAGAAGATGAGAACGGCAATCGGACGTACATTCTGCCGCCGGCGGATGCGGTCGTCAACCCGAAACAGAAAGACTGTTCCTACCCGTTCCCGGGCCTCTGCGGTGCGGCTGTCGCCTGGAAACTGATCCAGACCATGGAGGCGAAAGCAGGTCTTCAAAAAGAGCACAGTTATCGTTTCCTGGAATTTGTCGCGATCGCGACGATCGGCGATGTCATGGATCTGCAGGGCGAGAACCGGATTCTCGTAAAAGCGGGTCTTCGGGCACTCCACAAGACACAGAATCTCGGCCTGCAGGAGCTGATCCGCGTGCAGGGCATCGAGGCGGAAAATGTAACGCCGTACCACATCGGTTTTGTTCTCGGTCCGTGCATCAACGCATCGGGACGGCTCGACACGGCGGAACACTCGTTAAAGCTGCTCTGCGCCGGAACGCGCGAGGAGGCGGCAAAGCTTGCCGGGGACTTAAAAGACCTGAATGAGAGCCGCAAAGAGCTGACGCGCCAGGGGGAACAGAAGGCGATCGAGTTGGTTGAAACCTCCCCGCTGCAGAACGACAAAGTTCTCGTCGTCTATCTGCCGGACTGCCACGAGAGCCTCGCCGGAATCATCGCGGGCCGTCTGCGGGAGCATTTTCACAAACCGTCTTTTGTCCTCACAAGAAGTGAGGAGGGCGTGAAAGGCTCCGGCCGTTCGATCGAAGCGTACTCGATGTATGAGGAACTCTGCAAGTGCAAAGATCTGATGACGAAATTCGGCGGCCATCCGATGGCGGCAGGTCTTTCCCTTGCAGGAGAGGAGATGATTGAGCCGTTCCGCCGGGTACTGAACGACAATTCCACGCTGACCGAAGAGGATTTCGTGGAAAAAGTTGTAATCGACGTGCCGATGCCGATCGCCTACATCACGAAAAATCTGATCCGCCAGTTAAGCCTACTGGAGCCGTTCGGAAAAGGAAACACAAAACCGCTGTTCGCGCAGAAAGGACTGACTGTATTAAATTACCGCATTTTTGGAAAGAATAGAAACGTGGTAAAAGTACAGCTCGCCGACGCGGGCGGATACCAGATGGACGGTGTCTATTTCGGAGATGGAGAGGCGTTTGCCGCATACGTGGATGCACATCCGACTCTTTCTGTGGCGTATTATCCGTCGATCGATACGTGGAACGGGCGCGATAAATTACAGATTACCATTCAGAGCTATTTTTAGACTGCAAAAAGCCGGAAACAACTGCTTTTTTGCCACTGTTTTCTATGGGAAACAAAATTGACGCAGAAGAATATTGATGCTATACTGTAAGATGAATTGTCAAACCTTGACGAAACGGAGGAATATTTTATGAAAAAGGTAGAGGATTACGTAAGAAGTATTCCGGATTTCCCGGAACCGGGTATTATTTTCAGAGATGTAACAAGTATCCTGCAGGACGCAGACGGACTGCAGCTTGCCATAGATGAAATGCAGCGTTTTGTGGAAGAAGTTGACTGTGATGTAATCTGCGGAACCGAGTCCCGCGGTTTCATTTTCGGAATGCCGATTGCCTACAACCTGCACAAACCGTTCGTGCCGATCCGCAAAAAAGGAAAACTCCCGCTTGAAACCATCGAGGAGAGCTATGACCTGGAGTACGGCAGTGCAACGATTGAGATGCACAAAGACTCCATCAAACCGGGCCAGAAGGTAGTCATCATCGACGACCTCATTGCAACCGGCGGAACCGTAGAGGCCTGTGCAAAAATGATCGAGCGTCTCGGCGGCGAAGTAACCAGAATCGTCTTCCTGATGGAGCTTGCCGGCTTAAAAGGACGCGAAAAGCTGGAAAAATATGATGTAAAATCTGTCATCCGTTACGATGGCAAATAACGTATCCAAGAAGCGCAGGGGGTAATCATAAGAGCGGAGGGATACATATGGAAGAAGAGAAAAGAATCAGTGAAGAAGAATTAAAGAAGGATGTGGCGGCGGCAGAAGCCAGAATCCGCAAGACGGACGATTTTACGAGTCCGGAGGAATTATACGGGGAATTAATCGCTTCTGTGAAAAAATATCATCCATCGGACGATATTTCCCTGATCGAAAAAGCGTACCGCGTGGCAGCGGAGGCACATAAGGACCAGAAAAGAAAGAGCGGGGAACCGTACATCATCCATCCGCTCTGTGTGGCAATTATCCTGGCAGACCTGGAGCTTGACAAGGAGTCGATCGCGGCAGGCCTTCTGCACGACGTGGTCGAAGATACCGTCATGACAGAAGAAGAACTGACCGAGGAATTCGGCCCGGAGGTCTCTCTGATCGTAAGCGGTGTTACGAAGCTGGCACAGCTGAAATATTCCGCGGACAAGGTCGAGGAGCAGGCAGAGAACCTGAGAAAGATGTTCCTTGCGATGGCAAAAGATATCCGTGTCATTCTGGTCAAACTGGCGGACCGTCTGCACAACATGCGGACCGCACAGTACTGGTCACCGGAGACACAGAAGAAAAAAGCGCGTGAGACAATGGACATCTACGCTCCGATCGCACAGCGTCTCGGTATTTCCAAGATCAAGGTTGAGCTCGATGACCTCTCCTTAAAATATCTGGAGCCGGATGCGTACTATGAGCTGGTGGAAAAGGTCAGCATGAAGCGGGAACAGCGGCAGGAATTTGTCGATGCGATCGTAAAAGAGGTGACCCGCCATATTCACCAGGCAGGCATCGAGGCCGATGTCAACGGACGAATCAAGCACTTTTTCAGTATCTACAAAAAGATGGTCAACCAGCACAAGACACTGGATCAGATCTACGACCTCTTTGCGGTCCGCATCATCGTGGAATCCGTCAAAGACTGCTATGCAGCGCTCGGTGTCATCCACGAGATGTATACGCCGATCCCGGGCCGTTTCAAAGATTACATCGCCATGCCGAAGCCAAACCGTTACCAGTCCCTGCATACAACCCTGATCGGACCGAACGGACAGCCGTTTGAGATTCAGATCCGTACTTATGAGATGCACCGGATTGCAGAATACGGTATCGCTGCGCACTGGAAATACAAAGAGGCCTCCGACGGCAAGAAGCCGGGACCGGAGCAGGAAGAGGAAAAACTGACCTGGCTGCGCCAGATTCTCGAGTGGCAGCAGGATATGGCAGACAACCATGAATTCATGAACCTCTTAAAGAGCGATCTCGACCTGTTCGCCGACAATGTTTACTGTTTCAGCCCGGCGGGCGATGTCAAGACACTTCCGGTCGGTTCCTGTGCGATCGACTTTGCGTATGCCGTTCACAGCGCCGTCGGCAATAAGATGGTCGGAGCGAGAGTCAACGGAAAACTCGTGCCGATCGAGACCGAACTCCACAACGGAGACCGTGTCGAGATTATTACTTCACAGAACTCCAAGGGACCGAGCCGCGACTGGCTGAAAATCGCCAAAAGTTCGCAGGCGAAGAGCCGCATCAACCAGTGGTTCCGCCAGCAGAACAAGACGGACAACATTGTCAAAGGCAAGGAAATGCTCACCAACTATGCAAAGCTGAAGGGCAAAAACCTTGGAATCTATACGAAACCGATGTACGAAGAGGCTGTCATGAGAAAGTACGGTTTCCGCGACTGGGATTCCGTGCTTGCGGCAGTCGGCCACGGCGGTTTAAAAGAGGGTCAGGTGCTCAACAAGCTGATCGAAACGTACGAAAAGCAGCATAAGAAAGAGATCACCGACGAGCAGGTACTCGAAGCAGCATCCGGCGAGAAAATTCTGCCGGTCGGAAAGAGCAAGGGCGGCATCGTCGTGCGCGGCATCCACGATGTGGCTGTGCGCTTCTCCAAATGCTGCAACCCGATCCCGGGCGATGAGATCGTGGGATTTGTCACCAGAGGACGCGGTGTGACCATTCACCGCACCGACTGCGTCAACGTCCTGAATCTGCCGGAATCCGAGCGGGCGCGCCTCATTGATGCCGAATGGCAGGCAGAGGACAACGGCAGCTCTCTCTACACCGTGGAGATCAGCGTCTACGCGAACAACCGTACCGGCCTTCTGGTCGATATTTCCAAGATCTTTACGGAGCGGAAGATCGACCTTGCTGCGATGAACGTGAGAACGAGCAAGCAGGGAACGGCTTCTATTGATGTGACGTTCGATGTGCACAACAATGAAGAGCTGAACAGCATCATCGAGAAGGTGCGTCAGGTAGAGAGCGTCATCGACATTCAGAGATCGAGAGGATAAAAAGGAGAAAACGCATGATAAAGGTAAATTACCGGGCGCTCGGTATGCTTTCGACAAACTGCTACGTTGTGGAAAATCCGGACAGCCAGAAGGTGCTGATCGTGGACCCGGGCGATTCGCCGATGGAGATTGAGCGCCAGATCGATGAGATCGACGGCGATCCGGAGGCCATTTTGCTGACCCATGGCCATTTCGACCATATGCTGGCAGCGGATGCGCTGCGGAAAAAATATCATATCCCGGTCTATGTCCATGAAAAAGAGCAGCATCTGTTGGGCGATCCAAAAGAAAACCTGTCCGGTCTCTGGAGTACGCCGTACACGATGCAGGCGGACAAAACCGTAAAAGAGGGCGATGTGCTGCGTCTGGCGGATTTTGAAATCCATGTTCTTGCGACACCGGGCCATACAGCGGGAGGTGTCTGTTACTACATCCCGGCAGAGAAAGCACTCTTTTCCGGCGATACGCTGTTCTGTGAGTCCTACGGAAGATACGACTTCCCAACGTCCTCCGGAAGAGATCTGATCGCCTCGGTTAAGCGTCTGTTACAGGAGCTTCCCGGGGATGTGACCGTGTATCCGGGCCACAACGACGAAACTACGATTGAACATGAAAAGAGGTACAATCCCCTTGCTTAATATCAGCCTTTGTTTTAACAGAAAAGATTTTGAATACGATGTGTATTCCCTGATCAAGGCATTCTATCCCGGCTGCGAGATTACCTCGTGGTACGAAGAGGATGGGGAACCGGACGGGGAATTTGCATATTATGATAAGATCACGTACGCGGCGGATCAGATCTGCTTTTCAATTGAAAATGAGAAGCATGAAGAACTTGCCGCAGCGTGTGAAGCGGTGGACTATGAAAAAGACCGCCACGAAACGAAAAATGTCCTGAAACGGATGGTCTACCGCACGCTCGTAAAGGTGAGCGGAAAAGAACTCCCGTGGGGCGACCTCACCGGCATCCGTCCGACGAAAATCCCGATGAAGATGCTGGAAGAGGGCAAAAAGAATGTAGAAATCGAGAAATACATGCGCGAGACCTACTATACCAGCCCGGAAAAAACGGCGCTTGCGATCACGATTGCCAACCGCGAAAAAGATATTTTAAAGACGATTGACTATGAGCACGGCTACAGCCTGTACATCGGCATTCCGTTCTGTCCGAGCATCTGTCTGTAC
>CAVBNJ010000143.1:0-6858 GCA_963596755.1 bacterium | reverse complement strand
AGTATTTAGAAAATTCATGAATATTTTAGAGTTTTTTCTCAACAATTTTTGAAGTCTGTTTTTATCGACTGCATGTTGCCAGAACATCTTCAAATCTCATTTTGCCACCGAACAGATCCAGTGCACTGCCGATCGTTACATCGACGTGATTGTTTCCGACTTTTTTCAGCAGTTCCAGATCTTCAAAGCTGCCCACACCTCCGGCATACGTCACCGGGAAATCTTTCATTTTGGCGAGCAGGGCCACCAAATCCGTCTCGATGCCGGAAGCTTTTCCCTCGACATCCACGGCGTGGATCAGGAACTCGTCGCAGTATTCTGACAGGCGATGCAGCAGTTCCTCTGTCACTTCTTCATCCGTGAACTTCTGCCAGCGGTCCGTCACGATGTAGTATTTTCCGTCCCGCTTCCGGCAGCTTAAGTCCAGCGTCAGGCGCTGTTTTCCCACGGTTGTCACCAGCTTGTCCAGATTTTCATAGAACACATGGCCGTCGCGGAACACATACGAAGTCACGATCACATGGCTTGCTCCCGCCGTCAGGAACTCGCAGGCATTCTCCGCGTCGATGCCGCCGCCCACCTGCAGTCCGCCCGGGTACGTCGAAAGTGCCAGCAAAGCCTGGCGTTTGGTCTCCTCATAGAACTCCGTTCCCTTCTTGTTCAGCAGAATCACATGGCCGCCCTTGATTCCTTTCTCTTCATACAGCTGCGCATAGTACGACGCATCCTGCTCCGAAACAAAATTTTCACTCGCCTGATTGCCCTGATCCTTTAACGATCCCCCGACAATCTGTTTTACTTTTCCGTTATGAATATCAATACATGGTCGAAATCTCATTTTCCCCGTTTCCTTTCTTTTGACTCCCCTTAACTTTCCCACATTATACCAAAATCCGACCATTCTGTGTAAAAATTCACCAAATTTTCATTGCTTTTTCATAAATAAGAAAGAAGAACCTGCTTTTTTCACAGATTCTTCTTTCTCACCGGCTTTCACCGTTCTTTATTTATCGATGTCCTCAAAGGCCTCTTTCACTTTGTCCATAAAGCCTTTTTTCTTCTTCGGCTGCTGCTCTGCAGTTTCACCGTCAGCTCCTTTTTCTTCGGATGCCGGGCGGTTGCCGCAGGCCTCATCGAAGGCGCGGAGGGCTTCTTTTGCTTTTTCATTCAGCTTCGTCGGGGTCTGGACTACAAGTGTTACGTAGTGGTCGCCGCGCACGCTGCTGTTCCGAAGGGACGGAACTCCCTTTCCTTTCAGACGGATCTTCGTGTCAGTCTGGGTTCCCGGTTTTACGGTGTAGAGAACGTCGCCGTCAACGGTGCTGATCTTCACATCGCCGCCGAGTGCTGCCTGTGCAAACGTGATCGGTGCGGTAGAGAAGATGTTCATATCCTGTCTCTGGAAGATCGGGTGACGGGTTACCTGAACCTCGACGAGCAGATCTCCTCTCGGTCCGCCGTTTACACCCGGCTCACCTTTCTCACGGATACGGATGCTCTGTCCGTCATCGATTCCGGCCGGAATGTTGACCTGAATCCGTTTTCTGCTGGAAGTATAGCCTGTGCCGTGGCATGCAGTACACTTGTCGCGGATGATCTTTCCGGTTCCGTTGCAGTCCGGGCAGGTCGTTACGTTTCTGACAGAACCGAACATGGTCTGCTGGGTGTACGTAATCTGACCGGTTCCGTTGCACTTGGAGCATGTCTCCGGTGAAGTTCCCGGTTTTGCGCCTGTTCCGTGACACGTCGTACAGGTATCTTTCAGATTGATATCCAACTCTTTCTGGCATCCGAAAACAGCTTCCTCGAAGGTAATGTGGACAACGGCACGAAGGTTTGCTCCCTTCATCGGTCCGTTGTTTGCTCTTCTTCTGCTTGCGCCGCCTCCGAACAGGTCGCCGAAAATATCGCCGAAGATATCACCCATATCTCCGCCGTTGAAATCAAAGCCGCCGAATCCGCCGGCTCCTGCTCCACCGCCGCCGTTCTCAAATGCAGCATGGCCGTACTGGTCGTACTGACGCCGTTTGTCCGGATCACTTAAGATACTGTAGGCTTCTGTTGCCTCTTTGAATTTTGCTTCGGCCTCTTTATCGCCCGGGTTCATATCCGGATGGTATTTCTTGGCCAGTTTACGGTATGCTTTTTTTAATGTTGCATCATCCGCTCCGCGGTCTACGCCGAGGACCTCGTAATAATCTCTCTTCTCTGCCATTTATGTTCACCTTTCAACATAAATACAGGGGGCGGAAATGGAATCCGTCCCCCGTAAATACTAGCCTCACAGGGCTTTTCGCGTATTATTTACTTATTATTTTAAACCTCTTTGTAGTCAGCATCTACGACATCGTCGTCATGGCCGCCTGCTGCTCCTGCATTTCCCATATCCGGGCCTGCACCAGCTGCTCCGGCACCTGCGCCTGCTGCGCCGCCCTGCTGCTCATACAGTTTTGCGAACAGTTTCTGAGCGCTTGTCATCAGTTTTTCCTGCGCTGCTTTCAGATCTGCTACCTGTGCATCTGTCATCTCTTCCGGATTGCATTTTGCAATGAGATCTTTCAGAGCGTTCAAGTCAGCTTCTACTGCTGTCTTATCGTTTGCATCCAGCTTGTCGCCGACTTCCTCGATTGCTTTCTCGGTCTGGAATACCATGGAGTCTGCATCGTTTCTTGCGTCGATTGCTTCTTTGCGTTTCTTATCCTGAGCTTCGAACTCAGCAGCTTCTTTGACTGCTTTGTCGATCTCGCTGTCGGACATATTGGAGCCTGCGGTGATGGTGATGTGCTGCTCTTTTCCTGTTCCCAGGTCTTTTGCAGATACATTTACGATACCGTTGGCATCGATATCAAAGGTAACCTCGATCTGCGGAACGCCTCTTCTTGCTGGCGGGATTCCATCCAGACGGAACTGGCCGAGGGATTTGTTGTCTTTCGCGAACTGACGCTCACCCTGTACTACGTTGATGTCTACTGCAGTCTGATTATCTGCTGCGGTAGAGAAGATCTGGCTCTTCTTGGTCGGGATTGTGGTGTTACGCTCGATCAGACGAGTTGCAATACCTCCCATGGTCTCGATGGACAGAGACAGCGGAGTTACATCCAGAAGAAGGATGTCGCCTGCGCCTGCATCTCCTGCAAGTTTACCGCCCTGTACGGAAGCACCAAGTGCTACGCACTCATCCGGGTTCAGGCTCTTGCTTGGCTCATGTCCTGTCAGCTGTCTTACTTTATCCTGTACAGCCGGGATACGGGTAGATCCGCCGACCAGAAGGACTTTGGAAAGTTCGGATGCCTGCAGACCTGCATCAGAAAGTGCTCTCTGTACCGGCTCTGCGGTTTTCTCTACCAGGTCATGGGTCAGCTCATCGAATTTAGCCTTTGTCAGGTTCATATCGAGATGTTTCGGGCCGTCTGCTGTTGCAGTGATGAACGGCAGGTTGATGTTGGTTGTGGTTGCGCTGGAAAGCTCTTTCTTTGCTTTCTCTGCTGCTTCTCTGATTCTCTGCAGAGCCATTTTATCATTGGAAAGATCTACACCTTCCTGTTTCTTGAACTCAGCGAGGATGTAATCTGTTACTTTCTGGTCGAAGTCATCGCCGCCCAGACGGTTGTTTCCTGCTGTGGAAAGAACTTCGATAACGCCGTCACCGATCTCGATGATGGAAACATCGAAGGTACCGCCGCCGAGGTCGTATACCATGATCTTCTGCTCTTTCTCGTTGTCCAGTCCGTATGCCAGAGCTGCTGCGGTAGGCTCGTTGATGATACGTTTTACATCAAGTCCTGCGATTTTACCGGCATCTTTGGTTGCCTGACGCTGTGCGTCGTTGAAGTAAGCCGGAACAGTGATAACTGCTTCTGTTACTTTCTCGCCAAGGTAGTTCTCTGCATCACCTTTCAGTTTCTGAAGGATCATTGCGGAAATCTCCTGCGGAGAATATTTCTTTCCTTCGATGTCTACTTTATAATCGGTACCCATCTCACGTTTGATGGAACGGATGGTTCTGTCTGCGTTTGTTACTGCCTGACGTTTTGCCGGCTCGCCGACCAGACGGTCACCTGTTTTTGTGAAAGCTACGATAGAAGGTGTTGTTCTTTCGCCTTCTGCGTTTGCGATAACGGTTGGTTTTCCACCTTCCATAACGGCTACACAGCTGTTTGTTGTACCTAAGTCAATACCAATAATCTTGCTCATTGTTGTTTCCTCCTCAATGATATTATACTGAATAAAGATTAATTTCTGTGATTTATATATTCAAGGCTTAGTTAGCCACCTTGACCATACTGTGACGGACTACAGAACCTTTGTACATGTAGCCCTTCTGGAATTCTTCTACGACGATGTTCTCGCCGGCTTCTTCATCTTCCACATGCATTACTGCGTTGTGGATGTTCGGATCGAATTCCTTGCCAACGGCTTCGATCACGGTAACTCCGAGATCTTCCAGCGCTTTGGTAAACTGTTTATATACTTTGTTCATGCCGTCTGCGAACGGATCTTCCTCCGGATTTTCCACCGTTGCAAGTCCTCGCTCGAAGCTGTCAACAACAGGAAGAATCTTCTCGATGATGTCTTTTGCTCCAATGGCATACATGCTTGCTTTTTCTTTCTCGGTGCGTTTGCGGAAGTTATCAAACTCTGCCATCTGACGGGTCAGACGGTCGGTCAGCTCTTCGATTTTTTCATCTTTTTTATCTTTTTTCTTTTTGAAGAACTTTCTTTCTTTTGTATCTTCAGCAGCTTCTTCTTTGGTTTCTTCCGCTGCCTCTTCTGCTGCTTCCTGCTCCGCAGCCGGTTCGGTTTCCGGCAGATCGGTTTCTGCTCCGACTTCTTTTTCCATCTCGCGTGTAGGTTCTTCCATAGTTTCCTCTTTCTTTCTATTTTCTTCGCTCACGGATCATTCCACCTTTCTACTCACCTGTGTCCGGCTTTTTGAAGACGGCGTCCAGTTGAACTTTTAATGTTTTCAGGTTGTCTACTACATTTTCGTAATCCATCCGCTTCGGTCCCACAATGCCGATCGTTCCGCGCATGCCGTTTCCCATATCGTATGTGGTGGTGACCACGCTGCAGTCCTTTAAGGGTTCCATCGAAGATTCATTTCCGATGTATACCTGAATACCGGTATTTTCCTCTCCGTCCTGCTCTTCGGCTGTGCCTTTGATCATGTCAACCAGTTTCTGCCGCTCCTCGAAGGTGGAGATCAGCTGGCTGGCTTTGCTGCTGTCCGAAAGCTCCGGGTACTTGAAAATGTTGGTTGCGCCGCTGGTGTACACCGGCACATCCTCTTCGCTGACTGCGATGGCTTCGGCTACGGTGTCAACCACTTTGCTGATGACGCCGGAGTGAATGCCCGCCTGCTCTTTCATCTTCTTGATCATGCCAAGATTGATTTCTTCAATGGTCAGGCCATTGAGCTGTGTGTTGAGAAGCAGGTTCAGCTTTAATATCTGTTCATCGTTGATGGTCTCGTCGAGGTCGATCATCTGGTTTTTCACCAGGTTGCCTTCTACGACGATGACAGCCAGGAGCTGCTCTTCATTGACTTTTGAGAGCTGGATGAATTTCACTTTATTCCGGTGATATTCAGGTCCTGTGATCAACGTTGCATAATTGGTAGATGAAGCGAGGACTTTGACGACCTGCTGCAGAACTTTTTCCATGCGGTCTGTCTTTTCGATGACCATGTTTTTGATGTCTGCAACTTCCTGTTCTTTTTCCCGCATCAGCTCATCTACGTAAAGGCGGTAGCCTTTATCTGAAGGAATGCGTCCTGCGGAAGTGTGGGGCTGTAAGATGTAACCCATCTCTTCCAGATCGGACATTTCATTCCGGATTGTGGCGGAGCTTAAATTCAAATCCGTGTATTTGGAAATCGTTCTCGAACCGACCGGCTCGCCTGTTTCCAGATACGTCTGGATGATCGCTTTTAATATTTTTCTCTTTCTTTCATCCAATTCTGTATCCACTGATGTAAGCTCCTTCCTGATTTATAGTCCTGTTAGCACTCGTTTCAGTGGAGTGCTAACATCTATGCTCTTAAGATAGCACTCTGCCCTTACTTTGTCAACACCTTTTCCAGGTTTTTCTATGAAGAAATTGTGAAAAAAATATAAAGTGTTTTCTTTTTAAAACCAGTCTCCTCCTTCAAAGGCGCTATAGCCGTATGGTAGGATTCCGCCATTTCAATACGGCCATTTAGTAGCATTTCTGCGAGGTGATAAACATGAAATACCAGCGTTTGGAGGATCTGCGCACGGACCACGATCTTACTATTCGACAGGTTGCCGACTATCTGGACTGCAACCGTGATGTGTATACCCGCTACGAAAAGGGCGTGCGCCAGATTCCGATCTCCATGGCAATCCGTCTGGCAGAGCTGTATCAGGTCAGCCTGGATTATCTGGTTGGCATCAGCGATGAGAAGCGGCCTTACGGATCCTGAACCAAGATTGGTTCGAAAACAGGAGGGCAGTTTTTTCTGCACTGCCCTCCTGTTTTCATCACCTCTTTGTTTTATTCTTTCTGCAGATATTCCAGCATTCGTTCTTCGTGGAGCTTCCACCCGCCAGACTCTTCACAAAAATACAGTCTGAAATGCCCGCCCGGGATTCCGTTTTCCAGATGGATGCCGGTGTACAGTTCTGCAACGAGGACCTCGTCTTCTTTTTCTTCATATATATTAGTGATCTGGTAAATCCGTTCTCCGTTTTCGTCCGGAACCCATTCTGCTTTCAGCAGTTCCCGCAGACTTTCCATCTCTCCGTCTTCTGCTTCCTCCAGCCATTCTACAATATTCTGAACAGCATCTTCCATTTCTATTCTTCTTTCTTTTTCCATTCTTTCCCCCATTTCCGC
>CAVBNJ010000142.1:0-6887 GCA_963596755.1 bacterium | reverse complement strand
ACGTTTCCAACCACTCTATTCTCCCCAGCATAGCTGGGGGATTAGACTTTTCATTAATAGCTGCGGAGTTCGTCATCGGCATCGGCTGTGTTTTCGATGGATTTGATGATGAGGTCGTAGCTGTAGGTTTCGCTTACTTTTACGGTGACGCGGTCGCCGACTTTATGGCCCAGGATGGCTTTTCCTAAGGGGGAGTCGATGCTGACGTAGCCTTTCAGAGAGTTGCCGCGGACGGTGGTGACGAGTTTGTAGGTTTCGGTTTCGTCGTCTTCTTCGATGTAGACCTGGACGGTGTTGTTGATGCCTACTTCGTCGTCTTTTGAAGCATCGGAGATGACGTGGGCGGTTTTGATCATTTTTTCCAGGTAGCGGATGCGGCTTTCGTTGCGGTTTTTGTCTTGTTTGGCGGCTTTGTATTCGAAGTTTTCGCTGAGGTCGCCCTGGGCGCGGGCTTCTTTTACGGCCTCGAGTTCTTTGGGGCGGACGACCAGTTTGCGGTAGTCGATTTCTTCCTGCATTTTTTTGATGTCGTTTTCGGTTAGTTTGTCGTACATGATTTTTTCTACCTCTTTTCTTGTGAGGTTATTTTAGCACAATATCGGGGAAATGGGAAGTGGGAAGACGGATGCAAAACGGACGCCTCGTCAGGGGAAATGCAGCAGGCCGCAGGTGCTGTTTCGGAGGCTAGTCAACTCTACGGATTTTGGAATTTTGCTAAGGGCATTCCCCAAAATCAAAAACTCGCGGATGCTCAGACAGTTTGATTTTGGGGAATAACGCAAAATTTCAAAATCCAAGAGTTACTACGCCTCCTGCAAATGCACCTGCGGCCTGCTGCATTTCCCCTGGCGGGGCTGGGGTTGGCTCCGGATGAAAAAGATGACAGCCGCGGCGGAACCTGCGGTTCTCTGGCGGCTGTCGGGTGGACTCATGGTTAGGCTTCGGTTGTCGTTGATGGTGATGTTGAGTCGTCGGAAGTGTTGTTATTTTCGTCGGTTGTGTTGGCGTCGTCGGGTTTGGATGGTGGGGTGCCTTTGTTGTCGCTGTTACCTGGCATATTTCCGCCTCCGGGGGCGCCGCCCATGGTTTTGGTGGGCTGGGTTCCGGCGGTGGTCAAGGTATCGGTGATGGTGATTTCTTCGGTGTCGGTGCCGGCGGTTAGGGTGTAGGTTTCGTTCTGGGTTAATTCTGGGAAGGTGAGGACGATGCTGGCGTAGGCTTTTTCCGGGGTGACGGTGAAGAGGGCGTTTCCTTCGCTGTCGGTGAGGGTGATGGTGGTGTCGGCGGACTGGGTTTCGGTGCAGTAATAGGTGATGGAAGGCTGGGTGGAGTCTTCGCCGAAGCCCTGGGTCATGCCGGCGCTGCCGATGGCGGCTAAGGTTCCGCCGGTGACGGTGGCGCCGCCGTCGTAGTCGAGGGCGCCGTCGCCGTCGCTGGTTGGGCCGTAGACGATGGTGGTTCCTCCGGTGACGAGGAGGCTGCCGTTGGAGTCGAGGCCGTCGCCGTCAGCGGATACTGTGAGGGTTCCACCGGTGATTTTGATGTAGAGTTCGGAGTCTCCTCCGCCTCCCGAGCCGCCGCCCTGCATCATATTGCCGCCGGATGGGGCGTTGTCGGGACCGAAGTCCTGCGGGGGCTGCTGGCTGCTGTCAGCTCCGTCCGGAAGTTCCGGGCGATCGCTTGTGTCTGTATCGTCTGTTCCGTCGCTGTTCTGCGGGGGCTGTGGGCGGTCGGTGCTGTCACTGTTTTCGTCTGTATTTCCGTCTGGGGCAGACGGCATTTCCGGGCGGTCTGATGTGTCATTCTGGGCTGTATCGGCTGATGCATCGTCAGAATTGCTGTCGGTATTGGAATCTGATGTGTTGTTCTGGTCCGGCATCTGCGGCGGTTCTTTTGTGTCAGGCATGCCGGAGGTGCTGCTGTCGGAGCTGGAGCTTGCGGCGTTGACACCGTCGTCGCTGGAGTTTACGGTGATGTCGCCGCCGTTGATGACGACGCGTTTTCCTTCCAGGCCCTCGTAGCTTTCTTCGACGTTGATGGTTCCGCCGTTGATGACGGTGTCGAGATCAGCGTGAAAGCCGTCGTCGCCGGAGTTTACGGTGATGGTTCCGTCGTCTACGACGATGCTGCCGGTAGCATGGAAGCCGTCCTGTTCGGCTTTGATCGTGAAGGTTCCGCCGGCGATGTAGATGTTTCCGAGTTCGGTGTCGTCGGTGTTTTTGGCTTTGACGGCGCTGTTTGCGGCGTCGATGTCGAAGGTTCCGTCCAGGATTTTGAGCTGGTCTTTGGCGGTGATGCCGTTGTCTGCGGCAGTGACCTTATACGTTCCGCCGGTGATGACGAGATCATCTTTGGAAACGATGCCGTGTTTATAGTTTGCCTCGATGGTCAGGCTGCCGGAGCCGTTGCAGGCGAGGTCGGATTTGGAGAAGATGACACCGTCTATGTTATTGTCATCGATCTGCGTGTATTCGGTGCCGCTGCTCAGGGTGTTTTCGCTGTTCTCGGCAAGGGTGATAAAGACTTTATCGGCCTCGCGGACGTAGATCGCGGCGCTGGTTTCGCAGTGGATGTCGGCTCCGTCGAGGACGATCTGAACTTTGTCGGAATCGGAAGTATCCACAATGATCTGGCCGTCCTCGAGGGTTCCGCTGACCACGTAAACACCGGCTTCTGTGATGGTGATCGTACTGCCGTCCACTTCGGCTCCGTTGCCGGATACGGTAGCTGTGGTCTTATTGAGGGTGATTTTTACGGCCTCGGATGTTTTATACGTTCCGCTCTGCTCGCGTTCGGTGAAGTCGGTGTCGATGGTGGATTCGGTCAGTTCCAGATCGAAGTCGATGTCGTCGGTCGAAGCGCTTTCCATTGGGTTTGCTGTGTTTTCGGACGCGACGCTGTCGGATGAGGTGGATACGGAGCTAGTGGACTCACTGGATGACTCTGTGCTGGTGGATTCGGTACTCGCCGAGCTGCTGGATGTCGCTGCTGTGCCGCATCCGCCGAGGATCAGCGATGATGCGAGAAGCAGGCTGACGGCAGCGGCTGTTTCTTTTTTCGTGTTTCTGTGTTTTCTGTTTCGGTTCATTACAGTTCCTCCCTTCCGGTCTGTGCACGGCTGCAAAGGATTTCGAGGTTTCCGTTCCGGCAGCGGAGCTGGTCGATCATTTTTTTCTCTTCTCCTTCTGCGCGGAATGTGATGCGGTATTCCAGTTTGAAAAGGCTGCCCATGTTGGTGGTTTTTACCTGTACGAGTTCGCATTTGGTCAGGTACTGGGCAAAGATATCGTCAAATACGCTGGTGTAATCGAGGGACTCCGGGATGGTGATGCGGAGCACTTTTTCTTCTTCTTTCTTTTCGCCGAAGCTGGTCTGTACGAGAACGAACCATACGGCTTCTGTGATGATGGTGAACACGGTAGCTGTTCCAAGAAAGCCCATTCCGGTAGAGAGGCCGACTGCCATGGCGAGGAAAATGCTGCTGATTTCTTTGGCGCTTCCCGGTGCGGAGCGGAATCTTACGAGAGAGAAGGCTCCTGCGACGGCGACGCCGGTTCCGAGGTTTCCGTTGACGAGCATGATGACCATCTGAACGATTACGGGCATCAGGACGAGGGTGACGGCAAAGCTTTTGGTGCATTCGCTTTTGTACATGTAGACACCGGCGATGACAAGGCCCAAGATCAGGGACACGGCGGTGCAGGCGAGAAACTGGCCGAAGGTGAAGGCGGCGGTGGTGTCCGCGAAGATTGAATTGAATATTGTGTTAAGCATAACAGATTCCTCCAAGGTTTTTGTTTGTGTTTTTATTTTTAAAGATGAGCGGGTGTGACGGCTCTTCTTCTGTTTTCTGATTTTTGATTTGGTAGGCGCGGCCGTATTTGGAAAAGGACGTCGGATAGATTTCGAGGTCATCCAGGATCTGGCTGAACCATAGCGGGACGGCGCCTGGGGTTTTGACTTCCATGAGATACCAGTCGGGTTCTAACAGCTGGGTTCCTTCGGTGGGGCCGTCGAGGCGCAGGTTATCGGTGCGCCAGCGGATGTTGGTGTCGAAGGTGACGCGCAGGCTGGGGTCTTCGGTTCCGAAGCAGGCGATGCGGTCGTAGGCGATGTACATTGCTGGGGCGAGGCCCATGTAGTAGTCGCGGAACCAGGTGATTTCGCGGATGATCTGGGTGTCGAAGCCGGGATCGGCTTCTCCGGCGAGGTAGGGGACGGCTTCGGATAGTATCATGCGCTCGCGGCGTTTGTAGACGATTCCTTCGTATTTTTTCTTTAGTTCTACATAGATGGCGCTGTTCTCTTTGGCCGGGCCGTAGCTTCGGAGGCGGAGTTTTTCTTTGTAGACGGGCTTCTCCAGTGAGCGGCGGATGAGCTGGTCATCGGGGGTGTCGTAGTAGAGGCTGCAGATGGTGTCGAGGCCGTATTCGTCCATTTGGAGATGGCCGGGGAGGGCTCGTTGGAGTTTATGGGCCATGATGGGCGAGAGCAGGTATTTTGTCTCGTAGCGTTTGAAGGTCATTTGGATCATGGGCGTGGGGTCCTTTCGTTTGATTTATGTGTAGTATACAAGGGGAACTTTAAAGGAACCTTAAAGAAAACGGTTGGAAGTGTGAAAGGTTTGTGAAAAACGGACGCCCGCAGGGTGCGCAGAAGGGGGAGGCGGCTGTTTCGGAGGCTAGTCAACTCTATGGGATTCCGATATTTGCTAAAAACATTCCCCAAAATCAAAAACTCGCATGCGCTCAGACAGTTTGATTTTGGGGAATAACGCAAATCCCGGAATCCCAAGAGTTACTACGCCTCCTGCAAATGCCGCCTCCCCCTTCTGCGCACCCTGCGGGCTGATGTTGGCCACGAAAAGAAGAGCCCGAGCCAGAATAAATCAGCGGTAGCTGATTTGTTCTGACCGGACTCTTGTGATAGATACGGGAAGGTGTTGAATGTGGAAGGGATTAAAACCTTAAATTTTATCTTGGCCAGCGGAATTTTCTATCCATGAGCGGAGCGAATGGCACGTGGGGGTGGGTTTGGTACCAGTAGGCTACGGTGGCGACGTCGTCCTGGCGTTCGAAGAGGCCGCCGTGGGAGACTCCGATTTGCTGGAGGGTTACTTTGAGGTCCTGGTCGAAGAGGATGGGGTCGAGGAGATGCCAGCGGTAGAAGCTGCGCTGGGGCATCTGGTCGTCGTTGTGGTAGTCGTTGTGGAGGAAGGTGTCGTGGGTGGAATAGTAGGGGTAGCCGAGGTAAGGGGTACAGTATTGATTCTCGATTGTGCGGCCGTTTTGCTGGGTGGCGAAGCTCCAGGCGCCGCCGAAGTAGTCTTCGGTTCCGGTGCCGCAGATGGTTGGGTAGTCCTTATCACCGTCGATGTAGAATTTCATTTCGCCTTCGCCGTACCAGTAGCGTTCGAGGGTGGTGAGGGCGAGGTAGGTGCCGATGTACTGGCCTTTGCCTTTTACGTTGTCGAGGACGACGTAGTCGTTCGCTTTTTCGGTGATGCGCTGGCGGCGCCACTGGGCGTGGAAGTAGCCTGCATCCTCTGGGACTTTGGTGAGGCAGTAGTCGATCTGGTAGAAGAAGGCCGGAATGGGTTCGTCACACTGGTTTTCGATGGTGATGCGGGCGTTTCTGCGGAACGGCATTGGGAAGTAGCTGTTGAAACCGCGGGTTGGGTTGACGGCGATCGGGACGGAGTTGACCGGGTACGAAACGCCGAAGCCGCAGCAGAAGAAGTCGCCAAGCGGGCATTCGACGGATGGGGATTCTTCGTCGTCCCAGTACATGCGGAGAACCAGATCGCGCAGAATGTAGCGGTTTCGTTCGCTGGTGCGGTCGGTGACGGTGATCCAGATGTGCTGGATGATGCCTTCTCCTTCAATCTTTCCAAGCGTTACCGTCTCTCCTGCTTCGATTTTCGGAATGCATGGAGAGCCTTTGCGGGACGGGCCGAGGTCGCTGGCTGCCATGCCGCCTTTTCCTTTTTCTCCGTTCCGGTTTTCCCAGTTGATGGAACGGGACTTGCCGTTTCTCAGACGGAAAATGTTCTGTAATCCATTGTCAAACATGATTGGTTCCTCCTTTTATCACAAGTTATCTTTTTATTTTGCCGGGAAGACTGCTTTAAAGCAGATGCCGTCATCGGTCCTCTCTGCGGTGATTTTTCCCTTATGTGCCTGGACGATCGCGGCCGCCACGGAAAGGCCGATGCCGTAGCCGCCGCTCTCTCTGGCGCGTGATGCATCGGCGCGGTAGAAGCGGTCGAAGAGGCGGTTGAGGTCGCCGTCCGGCAGGGTGTCGCAGGTGTTCTGCACGGCAAGTTCTGCTTTTTTGCCGTTTTTCCACCAGTGGACACGGATCGTTCCACCTTCCGGCGTGTATTTGACGGCGTTATCCACCAGAAGGGAGACAAGCTGGTGGATTCTTGCGGCGTCGCCCTCCATGCGGAGTTCTTCGGCGATATCGGTCTGCAGGGTGATCTGTTTGGTGACGGCCGGGGCTTCGAAAGATGTTACGGCATCCACGATGGTTTCGGATGCGTTCCACTCTTTCAGTTCCAGTTCTCCGCCGCCCTCATCCATTTTGGCGAGGGTCAAAAGCTGCGTTACCAGACTCGTAAGTCGTTCGGTCTGGTGATGAATGCTCTCGGTCCATTCACTCTCGCCATCGCACATTTCGATGACTTCGGTGTTGGCAGAAATGATCGCGATCGGGGTTTTCAGTTCATGACCGGCGTCGGTGATGAACTGTTTCTGTTTTTCCATGCTCTCGATCACCGGGCGAATGGCTTTCCGGGAACAGAGGATTACGAGAATCAAAACCAGAAGGTAGCAGCCTGCGGCAACGAGGCAGGAAATGGCGGCGACGCTCTCGACGTTCTGCGT
>CAVBNJ010000141.1:0-6924 GCA_963596755.1 bacterium | reverse complement strand
CTTGACGTTCTGGCTCCGTACATTGTTTAATTACGACAGAACATAAGGGCCGCGCATTTGCCGCGGCTCTTTTATTTTTATATGACAGGATATCGTTTTTCGGGAACTTCCAAAGCGATATCCTGTCTTTTTATGTTTCAGTCAGCGATTTTCTTTAGCAGACCTCGATCGTCTCTGCTGTCGAAACGGCGCGCTCCATCATCTCGTCGATCACATCGTCCAGATGACGCTCGGAGCATTTGATGACATTCAGGTTCGGTTTTGTCACCGGATGCTTTGCAACGAAGATCGTACAGCAGTCCTCATACGGAAGTACCGATGTTTCATACGTACCGATCTTCTCGGAGATATCAACGATCTCCTGCTTGTCGAATCCGATCAGCGGACGGAATACCGGCATCGTGCAGACCTCGTTTGTAACGGCGAGGGAATGCATCGTCTGGCTTGCCACCTGGCCGATGCTCTCTCCGGTGATCAGGCCTAAGCACTTATCCTGACGGGCGAATTCTTCTGCAATCTTCATCATATAGCGGCGCATGATGATGGTCAGCTCGTCATGCGGGCATTTTTCGTAGATCGCAAGCTGGATCTCGGTGAAGTTGACCACATGAAGGCGGATCGGTCCGCTGTAGCGTGCGACGAGTTTCGCCAGATCAACAACCTTCTGTTTCGCTCTCTCGCTGGTGTACGGCGGAGCGTGGAAGTAAACGGCATCAATCTTGACACCGCGTTTTGCGATCATATAGCCGGCTACCGGGCTGTCGATACCGCCGGAAAGCAGCAGCATGGCCTGTCCGTTCGTGCCGACCGGCATACCGCCAGGGCCTGCGATGCTCTCGCAGTACAGATAAATCTTCTGACGCAGCTCGACGTTCAGATAGATATCCGGCTCATGAACATCTACTTTGAGGTTCGGGCACGCATCGAGAATGCATCCGCCCAGCTCGCAGTTGACTTCCATCGTGTGCATCGGGTAATTTTTATTCGCACGGCGTGCGCATACCTTGAAGGTTTTCTCCTCGGTCGGGTACAGCTCTTTTACATAAGCAACAACAGCTTTTGCCAGATCTTCAAAACCGGTATCCTCTAAAATGACAACCGGGCAGATCTCTGCGATACCGAAGACTCTCGTCAGCGCATCGACAGCGCCCTCGTAATCGAAGTCTCCTTCGGTCCGCACGTAAATTCTTCCCATCTCACGGGTAACCTGGAAATCTCCGTCGACCGGCGCAAGCGCATGCTCCATCTGCACGCACAGCGCTTTCTCGAACAGATGACGGTTCTTTCCCTTAATGCCAATCTCAGCATATTTTACCAGAAATGCTTTGTACATCATCGTTTTTTATTCTCCTTTTTTCTCGGCCAGATCGCGGAAGAACAGAGGATATTCCTCTGAAAATTTCTTCAGAATCAGGTCGGATACCTGACGCATCTGCGGATGTGCTGCATTGGCGCTTCGAAGTTTGATAAAGTGGCGCCACTCTCTTAAGTTCATGGTCATGACGATCTCGGTTTTCAGGGAGTTCGGAAGAATGCTTCTTGCCTCCTCCGGTTTTGCGCCGAGTTCGAGCATCTGGAAGTAATACTGCTCTGCGGCTTCCATTGCCTTCTGCCATACCTCGTATTTTTTACGGTCATTTTCGTTGTTCAGATCATAGGAAAAACCGGTTGCCAGGTCGATGCAGGTGATCTGGTTTCCGAATTTATCTTTCGAATAGTTGCAGTAGCGGGTGCTCTCCTGGCTGTAGCTTGCGATGCGGTGACGGACGATCTCGTGGGTCACGCCGCGGTCGCATGTTACTTTTACGGTAATGGAGCCGTGCTCGATGACGGATTCATGGCCGCGTTTGATGATGCCTGCGATGAATTTCTCCGCAGTGCCTTCCCCGATCCGCTCCTCACTCTTATAGCAGACTCTTCCGATTTTCTCGATCCGGCGCAGCATATCATCGTAGGATTCGGTGCTCAGGATCTCAATTTCCGGCTGTATTGTAATCATGTTTTTTCCTCTTTCTATTCTAACTCTTACTTCCTCGTAAATCTGCGCAGCATCGGTAAAACTTCGCGCAGCGTATCCAGGGTGTAATCAATCTGTTCCAGTGTTGTAAATTCGCTGAAGCTGAACCGCACTGCGGACTCCATCTCGGCTTTCGATGCACCGATGGCTGTCAGCGTCGGGCTTCCGGCTCTCTTGTGTGAAGAGCAGGCACTTCCGGCGGACACATAAATCTGGCGGTCCTCCAGTGTGTGAAGCAGCACTTCACTCCGCACATTCAAAAACGATGCGTTGACGATCTGCGGCGCACCTTCTTCTTCCGGCATACCGTGGATCACGACATCGTCGAGTTCCTGCAGGCCCTCGATCAGGCGGTGCTTGCAGGCGCGCATCTGGGCGGTCTGCTCATCAAAATGGCTGTAGACGATCTCGGCCGATTTTGCAAGGCCTGCGACGCCCGGCACATTGTCGGTTCCGGAACGCATGCCGTTCTGCTGGCCGCCGCCAAGGATCAGCGGGCGGATTTTGACTTTCTCATCGATATACAGAAAACCGCTGCCCTTCGGTCCGTGGATCTTGTGGCCGCTCACAGAGAGCATGTCAATGCCCATCCGTTTCGGGTAAATCCGGTATTTGCCGAATGCCTGAATCGCATCCACATGGAAATACGTTTTCGGATTTTTCGCCTTGATTCTCCGTCCGATCTCTTCGACCGGCTCAACCGCGCCGATCTCGTTGTTGACATACATAATCGAAACGAGAATCGTCTCCGGCGTGATCGCCTCTTCGAGTTCGTTCACATCCACAAGGCCTTCTTTATTTACCGGCAGGCGCGTGATACGGAATCCCTGCTCCTCGAGAAACGCCAGCGGTGCCGACACGGCCGGGTGCTCGATCGCACTTGTGATGATGTGGTTTCCGGTTCTCTTATTTGCCATTGCCGTTCCGACGAGCGCCCAGTTGTCGGACTCGGTGCCGCCGGAGGTAAAGTAGATTTCTTTTTCTTTGACTTTCAAAATCTTCGCCAGCGTCTCCTGGGCGGTTCTGATATATTGTTCTGCTTCCACACCTTTCTGATGCATTGCAGATGGATTTCCATAATTGTTTACCATCAGATCACAGACGAGGTCTGCCGTTTCCTGGTAAACGCGGGTGGTTGCGGAATTGTCCAGATATGCTTCCATTATCTTGTTCGTTCCCTTCCTTCTAAAAGATACACCAGAATGGAAAGTACGGTCATTCCCGCTGTCTCGGTGCGCAGAATGCGCTTGCCGAGCGTGATCGGTTCCACTTTCGATTCCATGGCCATTTCCACTTCCGTTTCGTCGATGCCGCCCTCCGGTCCGATCAGGATCGCCACGGATTCGCCCGGCTCTATGGCCTCGAGAATTTTTCTCGTTCCGTTCATGCCCTCGGCGTTCTCATACGGCATCAGACGGACATCTGCTTCTGCCATCATGGCAAGCGCCTGCGAAAAGGTGACCGGCTCATGCACCGTCGGGATCTGCATCCGTTTCGACTGCTTCGCCGCACCGAGCGCGATGGTCTGCCACCGCTCCACTTTCTTTTCCGCCTTTTTCCGGTCCAGCTTTACCACGCATCGCTTCATCTCAACCGGGACGATCTCTGCCGCGCCGAGTTCTACCGCCTTCTGGATAATGAGTTCCATCTTGTCGCCTTTCGGCAGTCCCTGAAACAGCACAATCCGGGACGGGAGTTCACGATCCGCCTCAGTAATCTCTTCTACCGCGGCAACGACCTCCCCTTCCGGAAATTCCGAAACGGCACAGTGATATTCTTTTTCACCCCCGGTGCTGACCAGAATTTTCTCACCCGGCCGCATGCGGAGCACGTTTTTGATATGATTGACATCGCTGCCTGTGATGTGGACAGCGCCGTCATAAATCTGACTTTCTTCTACAAAAAAACGGTACATGAATGTGTTCTCTTTCTCTTCTGATGTTTCGCTGTTTTGATTCCCATCGGGATTTACATCGGTTTTCTTGCTGTCACAGAAACCCACTCGCCCTGATGTGTTACTTCAACGACTTCAAGTCCTGCTGCGGTCACGGCTTCTTTTACAACTTCTTCCTTCACATCCAGAATACCGGAGGTGATGTAAACAGCGCCTGGTTTCATCTGGTGTACGATCACCGGTGTCAGCGGAACGAGAACGTCCGCGAGAATGTTTGCGGTTACGATATCGTATTTCTCGTATCCGACTTTATCCTGTACCTCTTTGTCATCGATGATATTTCCGATCATCATGTCAAAGGCCTCAACCGGAATTCCGTTGACTTCTTTATTTTCCTCAACAGCTGGAACAGCACACGGATCGAGGTCGGTTCCGACTGCATGGCGTGCGCCGAGTTTCAGCGCGATGATCGAGAGAATACCGCTTCCGGTTCCGACATCGAGAAGCTCAGTGTCTTTCGTCACATATTTCTTTAACTGGCGGATGCAGAGCTGTGTTGTCTCGTGCATACCCGTTCCGAATGCAGTGCCCGGATCGATGTGAATGATCATTTTATCTTTATCTTCCGGTTTTACTTCCTCCCAGGACGGGATGATCAGAATATCGTCCACATAGAACTGTTTGAAATACTGTTTCCAGTTGTTGATCCAGTCCTTGTCCTCGGTTTCAGACTCTTCGATCGTGCACTCGCCAAGATCCATAAACTCCTGCATCTCTGCAAGAGCTGCGCGGACATCTGCAAGAACCTTCTCTTTGTCCTCGTCCACATCGAGGTAGAAGTTCAGGTAAGCGATACCGTCGTCATCCGGGATATCCGGCATGATGTCAACGAACATCTGCTGTTTGTCGCTCTCGGTTAAGGGCTGTTTGTCCTGGATTTCCACGCCCTCAATTCCTACATCGGCCAGTGTGGAGATGACGATATCTTCCACTTCCGATCTTGTTTTTAATGTAAATTTATTCCACTTCATGATTCAAACTCCTTTTTTACGCTTTCCGCTTCCATACATGCAAGGAAAGCCACATTTATCATACACGATATCGTTCCCGTTGTAAACGTTATTTTCAGCTTTTACAGGCCTCTTCAGTCGGAAATTTTTGTCAGGAAACCGTCTTTTTTCGCCTTCTGGTAACGCCATACCAGTCCGAGCGTAGATAAAATACGCACCGAAAAATCAATCATGTTGAACTGATACAGCGCGGTAAGATCTGCGCCGAGTGCCGTGTACAGACGAACACCGAGCAGCGGCAGAACGCTGTTGGTCAGCGTCGTGATCATTGTGAAGAGGCTGATCAGGAGCGAACGGTTCTTTTCCGGTGCGGCGTTTAAGAGAATCTGCACCGTGCAGAGCGCAACAGCACACTGCGGCGAGTTCAGAACCGTCATCAGAAGAATAAACGTGACGCCGCGGTACGCCAGCGGCAGATGCGGAACCAGAATCATGATGAGCGGGCAGAAGCAGAGACCGACGCCGGCGAAAATCAGTGCGAAATCCGCCGATTTCTTCCGTACAACCTTCGCGATGATTCCAACTGCCGCAAGCTGGCCGATGTTGAAGACGCCGTTGCAGATAGAAAGCGTCATCTCGGACATTTTGCAGTATTTGACCTGTCCCAAATACCACATGCTCCAGTCGAGCTGCCAGGTAATATAGAAAAAGACGACCGGTACGAAAAACCAGCGCAGCGCCTTATTCTTTCCCACGCCTGCGACGGCTTCCGCCAGATCCGAAAGGGAAAAACGTGAGGCTGCTTTCTCCGGTTCCGCCAATTCTTCCTTTTCTTCCTGTTTTTCCGCCGGTATTTTCTTGATCGCAGCGGCCTGCAGCAGAACGCAGACGGCGGACAGATAAAAGAAGATGCGGAGCACGAGCAGCTTTCCGTCAGCCGTATGGCATCTTCCCATCCAAATTCCGCAGATGACCGGTGCGAGAATGCCGATCACGAACATGAACTGGTTGCGGAATGCATAAACATCGTTTCGCTGACGCAGCGGAACTGCCGCGCCGAACATCGCCTGCCACTGTGCGTTGTAGATGGCAAGTGCGCCTGCGGTGAAGGCAAGTGATACGAAAAACAGATTCATGCGGGCCGCGCCGAGCACCGGCACGCTTCCAAGGAACACATAGCCGGCGCACATCACAAGGAGCGTGATCAGCGGAATCGTCTTCGTCGATTTCAGACGGTCCGCCAGAATTCCGAGCGGCAGCAGCGCCGCGCACGCCACAATGTTCGGCACCATCTGGATAATGCCGATCTGGCTGTCGGTTGCGCCCATGTTTGTCGCATACAGATTCAGGCCGAAGCTGTTGATGGATGTGATGTACTGCAGAAATACGCCCTCTACGGCAAACAGCAGCATGATTCTGGCAGACTCCGGCAGCCTGCCGATCCGGTAAAACAGACTCTTTTTCATGTTTGGATCCCCCATACCTTCTTTTCGTGTTTTTGCTCTCTCCGGCCCCCACCGGATGAACATCATTCTGCTTTCATAATGGGCACTTCCTGTTCAAATGTCAACAGAAATGGTGCCGCCGGATCGTAGAAATTTCGGGTCGATTTCTGTCTATATTTACAGAAAAGGAGCCCCCGTTTTTCCGGGAGCTCCCTGCTTTTTTTGTCTTCTGTATTTTCTTATTTAAAACTCGATCTCGCGCAGATATCTGTGCAGTGCATCCTGCCAGGTCGGCAGTTTTTCGAAACCGTTCTCGGTCAGTTTTTCTTTGCTCATACGGCTGTTGGACGGACGTTTTGCTTTTGCCGGGTACTGATCGGAGCTTACCGGAGACACGCTCACTTTTGCGTAAGCCGGGTCGATCTCTGCAGCCTGTTTGAAGATCTCGCATGCGAACTCATACCAGGAGCAGAGTCCCTCGTTCGTTGCATGGTAACGGCCGTAGTTCTCTTTCTCTGCCATATCGACAAGGAGACGGGACAGGTCGTAGGTGTAGGC
>CAVBNJ010000140.1:0-6941 GCA_963596755.1 bacterium | reverse complement strand
GAATCGTTGTCTACTTCGAAAGCAAGCTGAATAACGTCATCTCCGTTTTTGTCGTATGCAAGGTTATGAGTTGTAGGAGACTGGGTGTGGCGGATCGGGTAAGCCATTAATCCAACTAATTCGGTATGTCCTGTTACGTTTGGCATGATATTTTCCTCTTTTCTTTTTTCATGCTGCGCTGTTTCGGCTTGAAAAAAGAGGCAGCGCAGCAGATGATAAACTAATGTTTTTTGTCGGGCAGCTTAAAATCGATGATTACTCAAGCGGCTCCAGATGCAGATATCCCTGGGATTCCAGTACGTTCAGGATAGCACGGCCTTCCATGGTACCTTCCATGATACGGCGTGCGCGGACGGAATCACCGATGGTGTATACGTAAGTATCGGTATCAGCGAATGCTTCCTGGATCTCCGGCAGAACCGGGTTGTTGGAGCGCATTCCGAGGCAGTTGAATCCGTAATCGAACTCAAGATCCTGGATGGTTCCATCTGGAAGTTTTACGGTGAATGCGTTTTCTTTTACTTCCTGAAGAGCAGTGTTGACATACTCTTTTACGCCGTATTTGTCGTGAGTCTCACGCATGGAGCATTTGGTGATCGGATCTGCAAGCATACCGATCTGCGGCAGCATATCGATGATGGTACACTCGGCTCCTCTTGGTGCAAAATACTCAACAACGTCAAGTCCTACGGAACCGCCGCCGACTACAACGACTTTCTTGCCCTGACAGGCTTCTTCCGGATATTTTCCAGCGTTTACGTTGTTGATCATACCGAAGATGGTATCAACGTTTCCTGCTTCGATGTTCTCTTTCAGGCCTTTGATCGGCGGAACAAGCGGAACGGAACCGGTGGAGTTTACAACGATGTCCGGTTTGAACTGTTTGATCTTATCTACAGTAGCCTCAGTGTTGAGGAATACATACAGGTTTTTCAGTCTTGCAGCTCTTGCCTCAAGATATTTCGGGAAGTCTTTCATACGGCTCTTGCTTGGAAGATCGGAGATGAAAGTGGAAAGTCCGCCGATGTGATCGTTTTTCTCAAGTACGAAAACGTTGCATCCGACTTCTGCTGCAGTGCAGGCTGCTTCCATACCGGCAGTACCGGCGCCGACAACAACAACGTTGCAGTTTTTGTTTACTTTCAGTGCTTTGTAGATATCACCTTCCGGAACAGCCGGGTTTACCGTACAGCGGATCGGGCGGTTGACACCGATACGGTTTCCTGCGCATCCAACGTTACAGGAGATACATTTACGAAGAATATCTTCCTCGCCGTTCTCAACTTTCTTTACCCAGTTCGGCTCAGCGATCAGGCCGCGTCCCATTCCGACGATATCAACATCGCCGCTCTCGAGAACTTTCTCAACGACCTTCGGGTCACGGTAGTTACCAGCGTTGATGACCGGTTTTTTGAATTTATCTTTTACGGCTCTTGCCATGTAGGAACGCCATCCATCCGGCAGGAAGTTGGAGTCGATCTGATACTGCAGGGATGGGTTGAGGCCGCAGGATACGTCGTACATATCTACGAACTCATCCAGGTACTCGAGGTACTCCAGGGTATCTTCCAGAGTATTTCCGCCCGGAACACGCTCCTCAGCAGAGATACGAACGATGATCGGGAACCACGGTCCAACGTTTTTACGTACTTCTTCAAGTACCATACGCGGGAAGCGCAGACGGTTTTCTACGGAACCGCCGAACTCATCGGTTCTCTTATTGTAATACGGGGAGATGAACTGGCTCATCAGATAAGAATGGCCGCAGTGGATCTCGATGGCATCGAAGCCGATGGCCTGCACACGTTTTGCTGCCTCGCCGTATTTTTTCACAGTTGTCATGATTTCTTCTTTTGTCATCGGGCGCGGGATTTCTCCGCCGGCCTTTGTCGGGATGTTGGAAGAAGAAACAGTTTCCATACCGGTTCTTGCAGAAGATGCAGAAGCTCCGGCGTGGTTGATCTGGATCGCTACGGTAGCGCCGTTTTTGTGAAGGTTCTCTACTAACTGGTAGTAGCGCGGCATAAAGCTGTCGTGGTCGATACGGATCTGGCTGGTTCCGTTGGATCCAACCGGGTACTCAATGTTGGCGTTCTCAAGGATAATGAGACCAACACCGCCTTTTGCGCGGAGAGAGTAGTAGTTCATATGACGGTTACTCATTTCGCCGCTTGTCTCACCGTAGTTGGTTCCCATCGGGGTCATCGCAATACGGTTTTTAATGGTTGTTCTTTTGATTGTAATTGGCTCGAAAATTTTTGGGTAAGCACTCTTCATGAAAAATTCTCCTTATTCATTACATGAGCGGTAATCCTTTGTTTGTGACATTTTTATCATAACTCTTTGTACTAAAAATTAACAATATCTTTCAGATAAACTTTTGATACATTTTCGGTATCATTCATGGTCTCTTCTGAAATGGCGGCGTGGCGTTTCATATATTCCGTGAAACGCTCGACAGCCGGGAGACGGTAGCGGTTCTTCATCCAGAACATGAAGGTCTGGTGATAGATCTCGAGATCCTTGATCGGATGGATGCGGATGCCGTCCGACTGCTCGAGAATATCGGTCCGCGGCATCAGTGCAATGCCGAAATTTTCGCGGACGAGTGCGGTGATGGAATACTCGTCGGAGCACTCCATGATGATGTTTGGATGGATCTGGTATTTCCGGTACAGATGGCCGGAATACGTGCCCATCCAGGAGTCGCGGTCATAGCCGATGACGGGGTAGCGGTTCAGCTCCACGAGCGGCACGGCGTCCTCACCGGCGAGCGGATGATCTTTCGGGGAGACGATCACGAGCGGCTGCTGGATCAGCGGGTAAAACTCCATGTCGTCGCGGCGCAGGTAACCGCCGAAACCGATGTCAAGTTCGCCGGATTTTACCTTATTTGCGATGGCCGGTGTGTGGTTCTGCCAGAAATTAAATACAACATTTTTGTTCTCTTCTTTGTCCAGAAATTTGCGCACGTTATGAGGAATATAGTGTCCCGCAAGCGGAAAAATATAACCGATGTTGATTTTTCCGCCGCCCGAGGAAAGTTCCTTCATCTTGCCCATCGCTACATCGCAGTCGCCTGCGATCCGGTCTGCGTGCTCGAGAAAAAGGCGGCCTGCATTCGTGAGTGTCACACCGCGCCCTTTCTTTTCAAACAGCGTGATGCCGAGCTCACTTTCCAGCGCTGCCATCGAGCGGCTCAACGACGGCTGGGAGATATAGAGCTCTTCCGCCGCCTGGTGATAATTTTCCAGCCGGGCAACCTTTCGGAAATATAAAATCTGATTCAGTGTCATGCGTTTCTTCCTCCTGTAAAACGGTTCCGTAAAGAAGTATTTGCTTCCTCTTATAAAGTAATTCGATTATACCACATTAATGCATTTAATGCATTGGTTTTTTCACTTAAAAGCATTAGACTGGGCGGCGTTTGGCTGTTAAAATAAAGACAAATGTTATTTTTTTAACATTCGCGAAACGCGAAACCGGTAATCTGCTGTTTGTGACAAAACAAAAAGATGAACCGAACAATTTCATAATTTAAAAGGAGAGAAACCATGAACAAGAAATACCTGCCAAGTGCATTAATTCTGTACTTGAACTACTTCATCCACGGTGTTGGATGCTCCATTCTGGGCCAGGCAGTCATCAAAGAGGCTCTGGCAGCAGCATGGGGAGTGGAAGCAATGGCAATCACTGCTATTTCTGCAGCACTCGGCCTTGGCCGTCTGATCGCACTGCCATTTGCAGGTCCTCTGTCCGACAAACTCGGACGCCGCATTTCCACCGCTATCGGAAGTGCTTCTTACGCTATTTACCTGATCGGCCTTGCGCTTGCATTTAATGCAGGAACACACGGCGGTTACACCATCGCTTACGTATGCGCCATCATCGGCGGTATCGCAAACTCCTTCCTGGATACCGGTATTTACCCGGCAGTATCCGAGATCATTTACAAAGCTCCTGGCGTTGCAACCATGGGAATCAAATTCTTCATCGCAATCGCACAGATGCTGCTTCCATTTGTTCTTGGTGTAGCTGTTACTTCTACAGCAGCAGGCCTGACCTCCTACAACCCGTTATTCTACGGATGCGGAATCGCTTATATCGTACTTTTCGTACTGGTATTCCTGTTCCCGCTGCCAGACGCTGACCAGAAAGCATCCGGCAAAAAAGAGGGTCTGATCGACAGCCTGAAACATACACATTTCTCTTTCGAGTCCATCGCCATGATCCTGATCGGATTCACCTGCACCGGTACATTCCAGCTGTGGCTGAACTGTGCACAGAACTTTGCAAAAGAGAATGTAGGCTGGGCTGATCCGTCCATCATGCAGACTTATTATTCTGCAGGAACCATGCTGGCACTGATCGTAACAGCATTCCTGACCAGAAAAATCAAAGACGTTCGTTTCATCGTTGTTTACCCGGCTATCTGCCTCGTAACCATGATCGCTGTCCTGATGGGACAGAGCAAACCGCTCATGATCGCCGGTGCATTCATCATCGGATGGGCTGGTGCAGGCGGACTGCTTCAGATCGCAACTTCCGTTTGCAACATGCTGTTCCCGAAAATCAAAGGAACCGTAACCGCACTGGTTATGATCGCATCTTCTCTGTGCAACTACACCATCCTGACCGCAGCATCCAAAATGCAGCCGTCCGGCGTTATGACCATGAACATCGTTCTGACCGCAGTTGGTGTTGTACTTGGACTGTTTGTAAACATCCGTTACAGCAAAATGGTTGAGCTTGCAGAGCAGGACAACTAATCAGCAGACATCATAAGAAAGAAGGAAAAACACATGAATACAGTAAAAGTTCGTGATATTGAAATCGGCGCAGGCGCACCGAAAATCATCGTTCCAATCGTAGGCGTTACGAAAAACGACATTATCGAAGAAGCAAAAACGTTTGATTCCATTCCGGTTGACGTTGTAGAGTGGCGTGTAGACTGGTTCGAAGGCGTATTCGACTTTGCACAGGTAGAGGACGTATTAAAAGACCTCCGTGCAGCACTCGGCAATACTCCGATTCTGATGACCTTCCGTACCTCCAAAGAGGGCGGCGAGAAAGCCATCGAGCCGGAAGCATACGCAGAGCTGAACATCAAAGCAGCACAGACTGGTTACGTTGATCTGATCGACGTTGAGATCTTCACCGGAGATGACATCGTAAAGAAAATCATCGACGGCGCACACGCTGCAGGCGTAAAAGTTGTTGCTTCCAACCATGACTTCTTCAAGACTCCTGCAAAAGCAGACATCATCTACAGACTGCGCAAGATGCAGGATATGAATGCAGATATTCCGAAGATCGCTGTTATGCCGCAGAACAAGAAAGACGTTCTGACCCTGCTTGCAGCAACAGAGGAAATGACCACCAACTATGCGGACAGACCGATCATCACCATGTCCATGGCAGGCACCGGCGTTATCAGCCGTCTCTGCGGTGAGGTATTCGGTTCTTCCATGACCTTCGGCGCAGCGAAAAAAGCATCCGCACCGGGTCAGATGGGTGTGAATGATCTGAGCACCGTTCTGGATCTGCTTCACAAAGCAATGTAATGTAACGATGCCGGACTGCAGTACAGTGGAAGAATCCACAGGCATCATGTAGTTTTTTCTCTTAGGAATATTAGGGACATCGGTATTTTAGCTTTTGGCTATTGATGCCGGTGTCCCTTTTATGTTATTATCCTGTTATAAATTTAACGGAGGTCTGTCTTCTATGAAAAAAATATTTCACTGGCTGGATGAAAACCTCGAAGAATTTCTCCTTGTGGTCGGTCTGATTGCAATGACGCTGATCATGGGAATTCAGGTTTTCTGCCGCTACGTCCTTGGCATGTCGCTGTCGTGGTCGGAAGAGTTGACCAGATACATTTTCATCTGGTGCGGCTTCCTTAGTGTGAGCTATTGCAGCAAGAAATGCCTTTCGATTAAGATCGAGCAGTTTGTTGCGATTTTCCCGCGGAGAGGAAAAGCGATTTTCAAAATTGTGAATCATACGTTTGAATTAATCTTTTTCATCTACATGATTCCATTCGCTTTTTCCTATATGATGTCATCGGTCAAAAGCGGCCAGCTTTCCCCGGCCTGCGGAATCCCGATGTACTACATCCAGGCGGCACCGCTCGTCTCCTTCGTGCTGGTTGCATTCCGCGTCCTGCAGAGATGGATTATCGAGTTCCGTGTTGCACGCGGTGAGAACGTTTTCGACCCGGCCCATCCGGAGCGGAATACGCCGGAATCCTTTATCGAGGCCAATGCCGGAGCGGATAACGCCGCAGAGAATGCTCTGCATGCGGGCATCGACAACCGCATCAACACGATTAAAAATTCGAATGAGGAGGAACGCTAATGCCGGTCGTAGTATTATTTCTGATTTTTGTTGCATTGCTGGTCATCGCTGTTCCAGTATCGATTACCCTTGGAATCACATCCGTGCTTCCGTCGGTGTTTGACCCGTCCTTTACCGTAGGAGCCAAATATCTGATCCGCGCCATGTTCGGAGGACTCGATTCCTTCCCGCTGCTGGCCGTTCCGATGTTCGTCCTCTCCGGTATCATCATGGCAAAGGGAGGCATCTCCAAAAAGCTGTTTGATGTCTTTGCCTATTTTCTCGGAAAGTTCACCGCGGGCATGCCGTGTGCCGTTATCGTCACCTGCCTTTTCTACGGTGCGATTTCCGGTTCCGCTCCGGCAACCGTTGCCGCTGTCGGAAGTATGACAATTCCGATCCTGACCACGCTTGGTTATGATCTGACATTCTCCACCGCGATCGTGGCGGTAGCCGGCGGTCTTGGGGTTATCATCCCGCCGAGTATTCCGTTCATCATGTACGGTATGGCATCCGGCGCTTCGGTCAGCGACCTGTTCCTCGCCGGAATTGTACCGGGCCTGATGATCGGCCTGCTGCTGATGATCTATGCGGTTTACCAC
>CAVBNJ010000139.1:0-6960 GCA_963596755.1 bacterium | reverse complement strand
ATCTCATATATATAACGATAAGAGGTGGTGAAGATGAGAAGGACAGGAAGATTAAAAGAGAACAGCACACCAGAGAAGAAACAGGAGCAGAGGGAACTTTTGCGCCTGTTTTCTTCGAATATACGGAAAATCCTCAAAAACACGGAGCTGGATGCAGACGATCTGCAGGAAATCCGCCTGCGGACCGGAGCGCCGCTTCTTGTGGTCGCAAAAGACCGGGAATACTTTCTGACCCCGGACGGAGATCTGACCGGGGAGTGGGAGAAGGGATACCCCGTCTCGCCGACCGATATCCGCGATACAATGGATTACATAGGAAGTTTTTCCCTCTACGCCTACGAGGACGAGCTGCGGCAGGGCTTTCTGACCGTGGAGGGCGGCCATCGGATCGGCATCGCCGGAAAGACGGTGATAGAGGGAGAAAAAGTAAAGGGAATCAGCCATATTTCCTGCATCAACGTGCGGGTTGCCCACGAGAAGAAGGGGTGCGCAGACCGTGTGATGCCGTATCTGCGGGAGGACGGCCGTTTCCTGCACACGCTGATCGTCTCCGCGCCGGGCTGCGGCAAGACGACAATGCTGCGCGATATCATCCGCCAGATTTCCGACGGAGAGTCGCCGTATCCGGGACTGACCGTCGGCGTCGTGGACGAGCGGAGCGAGATCGCAGGCTGTTATCTCGGTGTCGCACAGAACGATGTCGGCATCCGCACCGATGTGCTCGACTGCTGCCCGAAGGCCGAGGGCATGATGATGCTGATCCGCGCGATGTCGCCGGATGTGGTCGCGGTCGATGAGATCGGAACGGGCGAGGATATCCGCGCCATTGAGTCGGTCGTCAACTGCGGCTGCAAGCTGCTCGCGACCGTGCATGGAAATTCCATGGAGGATATGAAGCAGAAGCCGCTGCTGAACCGTCTCGTGGAATCACACGTTTTTGAGCGGTATATCGTGCTGGACGCGAAGCCCCACGCCGGAAGCATCCAGGCTATTTTTGACGGAAGAGGCACCACCCTGTACCGAAGGGAGGCGTTTTTATGATACGGACTGCACTGCTGTTTGCCGCAGCTGCCGCCTGCGCCGGATTCGGGTTTGCCAAAAGCGCGGCGCTGACGGCCCATGTGAAGGATCTCGAGGCACTGCAGAAAATCCTCCAGTATCTCAGAAGTGAGATCGTGACCATGGGAACACCGCTGCCGGATGCGTTCTGGGAGACGGGAAGACGGATGCGGGATCCGTACCGGGATTTCCTGCAGGATATTTCCCAGGACATGCGCCGTCCGGATGGGAAGACACTGCCGGCGATTCTGGAAGTAAATGTCTCCGTTCATCTGGCGGATACCCATCTTACCAAAGAAGAAAAAGAGGAACTGCAGGAAGCGGGATGCAGCCTTAACGTTCTGGACCGCGCGATGCAGAAGGCGAATCTGGACCGGTATGAGGCGCGCCTTGCGCAGCAGATCGCAGAACTTCAAAAAGGATTGCCGGAAAGGAAGAGGCTCTGCCAGAGTCTCGGAATCATGGGAGGCCTTTTTTTATTTTTGATTCTGGTTTAAGGCGCATCGAAAGACGGAGGAGCAGGCGTGGAGGTCGGGATTTTATTTAAAATCGGGGCAGTCGGGATTCTGGTATCGGTCCTGTGCCAGGTATTAAAGCACAGCGGCCGGGAAGAGCAGGCTTTTCTCGCGAGCCTTGCCGGGCTGGTGCTGGTCCTGTTCTGGATTCTTCCCTATATCTCCGATCTGTTTGAGGACATCAGAAAGCTGTTCACAATCTGAGTCGGACGGGCGGAAACAAAAAAACGGAGGGGATCGCATGGATATGCTTCGGATTGCCGCGCTTGGAACGGCGGGCGTTCTGCTTGGAATCACAGTGAAAGGGGCAAAGCCGGAATACGCCGTTCTTGTGTCCATCTGCGCGGGCCTTTGCATTCTGGCCGGGACCGTTGGAAAAATGCAGTATCTGCTCGGGATGCTCTCGCAGATGAAATCGTATCTTCCGGTGGACTCGTCGTATCTGAACACGCTGCTGAAAATGCTCGGCATCACGTATGTCGGCCAGTTTTCCGCCGGGATCTGCAAAGATGCGGGCTATTCGTCGATTGCCGGGCAGATTGAGCTGTTTTCCCGCCTGTCGGTCCTTGCCGTCAGCATGCCGGTGCTGCTGGCTCTTTTGGAAACGGTCCATGATTTTCTGTAAAAAAGCCGGGTGGGGCATTGCGCTGCTTCTTTTATGTCTCGTTTTCGGAATGGGAAAACCGCAGAAAATCGAAGCAGCGGTACAGCACGCGCCGGAGAGCCTGACAGAAGAACCAGCTTCCGATCCCACAGAGACAGACCAGGAGACGGCATCGCAGGCGGAGGATGCCCTGCTGGACGAGTTCGACTTTGATTCGATTCAAAAAGAGGTCGACTCACTTCTTGCGGGACAGGAGTTTTCCTTTTCCGGCATGGTACGCTCACTTCTGCAGGACGGCGATCCGTTCCGTGCTTTCCGCGCCGGGCGGACCGTGCTGTCCTGCCTGCAGAGTGCCTTCCTTGCGCAGAGCGGGCTGATGAAGGAACTGTTTCTGCTGGTGCTGGCTGGTGCCGTGCTCGGCAGTTTCTCCTCTCTGTTTGACGGAAAACAAGTCAAAGATGCCAGCTTTTACATGGTTTACCTGCTGTGCCTGGCGCTGATTCTGAAAAATTTCCAGTCGAGCGGCGAAAACCTGAAAGCAGTCGTCTCGTCGCTGGTTGCCTTCATGCGGATCCTGACGCCGTCCTACTATCTCTCAGCGGCCGCGGCCGGCGGTGCATCAACAGCGGTGATGTTCTATCAGATGCTTCTGCTGGCGATTTTTGCGGTTGAGAAGCTTCTTCTCGCGCTGGTGCTCCCGATGATCCACATCTATCTGCTGATCGCACTGGTGAACGACCTCTCCGGTGAAGAGATTCTCTCGCATATGACGGAGCTTCTGGAAACGTGTGTGAACGGTCTGCTGAAATCATCGCTCGGCGTGCTCGTGGGAATGCAGATGATCCGAATCCTCATCGCCCCGGCACTCGATTCTCTCCGGCGCACCGCGCTTGGCCGGACGGCAGGGATGATTCCGGGCATCGGAAATGCCGTGAACGCGGTGACGGAGTTGGTGGCAGGCTCCGCGGTGCTGATCCGCAACTGTTTTGGCGTGACCGCGATGCTGGTCCTGCTGGCGGCGGGCCTGGTTCCGGCGATCCAGCTTCTCGTATCGGGCCTCTCGTTCCGGCTTCTCGCCGCGGCGGCGCAGCCCGTCTCGGACAAGCGGATCGCGGGATGCCTTGCGGCGGCAGGAAAGGGATATGCGATGCTTCTGCGGCTTCTTCTGACCGTGGAGGTCTTATTTCTGCTGACGATTGCGATTCTGGCAGGCACATTTTCGTAGCGGACCTGTGAACAGGCAGGAGGCATCATGGTAGAAGAGATTCTGCAGTGGCTCAAAAATATTTCCATTTTTCTGATTTTCATGACAACCGTGCTGAATCTGATCCCGGAAAAGGAGGACAAGAAGCCGGTTCAGTTTTTTCTTGGAATTGTGATGGTACTGATTTTTTTCCAGCCCATTTTAAAGTGGGGAGGGCTGGAGCAGAAAATGGCGCAGACGCTCGATCGTCTGACGCTCGAAGAGGAGGTAGCGGCAATGGAAAATGTACAGATTCGGGCAGAGAGCTTTGAAAAACAGTATTATGTGGGCGCATGGGAAAAAGAGACGGAACGCCAGATCCGGATGTATCTGTCGGAGAGCGGCATTCCGGGGGCATCCGTTTCGGTGACGCTGGAAGCGGGGAACACCGGAGAGGCGAAGGAGATCCGCATCGAAGCGCCGATGAAGCAGACCAGCATTTACCGGGAAGAGCAGAAAAAACAGCGGGAACTGCTGGATGAAAAACTGAATGAGATTAAAAGTGTTTTAAGCGAGGTATACGGAACGGAGCCGGCGCATATTATGGTAGAGATTTCGGAATAGGCCTATGTGGGAAAAGGCAGCGGCGTTTTTCCGGAAACAGAAAAAGGAGCAGTGGATGCTGTACCTTCTGCTGGCGGCAATCGGAATTGTTCTGCTGCTGCCGACAGGGAGTAAAAAAACGGGTCAGGCAGCGCAGCAGCCGCAGGATACGGCAGAAAGCCGGGATATGGATGCGGGTACGTCCGTGCAGGCGGAGATGGAACAGAAACTGGAAGAAGCACTTTCCCAGATGGATGGCGTGGGAGCCGTGCACGTCGTGGTGACGCTGGAATCGACAGGAAAAAAGATTGTGGAAAAAGATGTCCCCGCGCGGAGCACGACGGAGGAAAATAAAAAAGGAGAGGAGACGGGCAGCGTTACCTCTTCCTCGCAGGACGAGGCAACCGTCTATGAAAAGACACAGAACGGAGCCGAGACGCCGTACGTGGTTTCGGAAGAGTACCCGGCTGTGCGCGGTGTGCTTGTGATCGCAGAGGGCGGAGGCAGTCCGGTGACGGTACAGGAGATTCAGGAGGCCGTGATGGCATTATTTCAGGTGGGCGCAAATAAGATTAAAGTAGTGAAAATGAAGTAAAGGAGTCAAATGCGTGGAAAAATTAGAACAGGAAATGAATGCACCTGAGAAAATGGCAGAGACACCATCGCCGAAAAAGACGGCCGGGAAAAAGAAGAAATTCCGGAAAAACCAGGTGATCATCACCGCCCTTGCGATCATGATCGCGGTCGCCGGATACATCAATTATGCTGACAGCACCCTGTCCACGAAGACGACGGCGGACGGAACAGCGGCGGACACAAGCACCGTGCTGAAAGATATTTCCAGTCTTGACACCGACATCACCGACGAGGTGGATGCCGGGGCCGCAGGGGATTCGTCGCGGACCGTCACGGAAACGCCGGGGGAGGCCGTCCTTGCCGGGGCTTCTACATACATGGCCCAGGCCAGAATCGACCGGGAGCAGATCCGTTCCCAGAACAAAGATACGTTAAATGAAATTATCAACAACACAAACCTCTCCGAAACCGAGCGCCAGAGTGCCGTCCAGAGCATGGTGGAAATGACGGAACTCGTAGAAAAAGAGTCCGCAACGGAACTCCTCCTCGAGGCAAAAGGCTTTTCTGATGTTGTCGTAAACCTCACCGGTGAGACGGCTGATATCGTCGTTCCGATGAAAGAAGTGACGGAGGAACAGCGTGCCCAGATCGAGGACATCGTAACCCGCAAAACCGGAATCGGCGTAGAAAACATCGTCATCAGCCCCATGAGCTCCGCAGCCGACACCGCTGCAGACGAGAGCAATCAATAGACAAAACAAAAAATCCGGAAACGCAAAAACATGCGTTCCCGGATTTTTTATGTATACAATTCTGTTTAATTTGCACCATGTGCCGTTCTGGCAACTGTCTGCAGCGCCTTCTTCACTGGCGGCAGAGAAATCAGAATCACAGTCAGCACACCCTCAGCCAGCAGATAGCTGTAGTTATAAATGATCGGATACAGCGCTTTTAATGACTGCGGGAAATTCTCCGGCATATAGTCCATCCAGTACAGATAACCGCCTAAGGTATGGAAAAATCCTCTCGCCAGCACAGCCACGATATATCCAATCAGCAGACCGTTTTTCTTCTTACGGAAGAATCCGGCCACACCAAGTGCCGCAAACGCAAACGGATAATCACAGCATACCTGGAACAGAGAAAGCACATACGGTCCCTGGATAAACTGCAGCAGACCGTAGGCGAAACCAACGAGAATACCCGTTTTTGCTCCATACCAGTTTGCAATCAGCACGATAAACAGCATGGAAAACAGCGTAACCGATCCGCCATACGGCAGATTAAACACTCTTACATATGAAGTAACAAATGCCAGTGCAATACCCATCGCACAGAACGCCAGCTTTCTGGCATCCATTCCCTTTCCCTTATTCTTCTGAGAAGAGAGAACCGAAGCGATCACAACCAGCGCCACCATCAGCACCACGCATCCTACATAGCCGGCCGTTGTCAGTCCGCCGTCACCAGTAACAAAAAAACTCATAAAAAAACCTCCTTCGCATCACGCATGGAGGGGCTCACACAAAAACAGACTATTTCATTCTGTTTCATCATGCTTCCCTACGCAGGAATTATCCCGTTCAGGTAGTGAGGGTCCGTGATTGCTTTTTCTCACGTTCTCAGCCAAAAGGCTCCCCTAGCGTCTTATTATTTTAACGTATTAAAGTATACCCACCGCCAACCAGTTTGTCAACCCTGCCGTTCCCAATCTTCCGTCTTTCAAAACCAGGGCGGGGACGACGGCTGCGAAAGGACTCCTTGCGACTTTGAGGGAACAGCATCGCAGGAAATGTACACAGGCGGCGAACTTTCGTCAGAAAGTCCGTCGAATGCGTACATTTCCTGTGAGAATGTCCCATCAACGGAGTGAGGAGCCTTCGCAGCCGCCGCCCCCGCCCGTCCGTTATTTCACGAAATACATGTTGACAACCTGCCCATACAAGTGCTATATTACAATTAGTTCAATGATTAAACTAATTGCGCGAAAGGAGCACCAGAACAATGCAGATTCTGAAAGTAACAGACGAAGCATTCCGCCAGTACGGCAAAGTCATCAAAGGCCTTGACGTCAGCGACATCATCAGCGCCATGGCTGAAACCCCATGTCCAGATGACGTAGTCTACGAGCCATCCATCGAGAGTCTCGAAGCCTGCAAAAGTGCTGCAGCCGTATCCGACAGCCTCTACGGCGGCATGCCGATCCAGATCGGTTACTGCAACGGCCACAACCACCTGCTGAACGCGGTAGAGTATCATCGCGACAGCGAAATCAATATCGCCGTAACCGACATGATCCTGATCCTCGGAAAAGAACAGGACATCACAGAAGACCACACCTACGATTCATCCAAAATGGAGGCCTTCTTAATCCCGGCCGGAACCACCATTGAAGTATACGCAACCACCCTCCACTACGC
>CAVBNJ010000138.1:0-7018 GCA_963596755.1 bacterium | reverse complement strand
GGTCAGCGCCAGATAATAGCCGACGCCGAGCAGAATCACACCGAGAATCGCTGTCAGAAGCTTCGTTTTCGGCTCCCGCTCGCCCTCGGCCTCGCCGTGCAGCAGTTCCACCGGCTGCGATACGTGGATCTGGCGAAGGCTTAAGAGAAAATTGATCAGAAAGATGATGCCGAACAGTATCATCGTCTCTGCGGCTGCTCTCGTGCTGAACACAAAGCGGATCGTTCCTTTCAGACCGGTCAGCTTCATCAGCACCAGAAACAGCAGGCGGTACAGCAGGACACCGAGCAGAATGCCGGCTAAAAGGGCTGCTGCCCACAGGTACAGACTCTCGAAAAAGAGAATCTTTGCAAGGTGCTTCTTTTCCATCCCCAGGATCTGGAACAGACCGAACTCCTTTTTTCTCCGTTTGGCAAGAAAGCTGTTGCTGTAGATCAGAAAAATCACAGAAAACAGGCCGATAATGTAGGTTCCCGATTTCATAATTTCCAGAATTGTAGCCTTGCCCAGCATGGAATCAAACCCGGCTCCCTGTGACAGGGTAGCCATGATAAAAAACATCATGACCGTGCCGATGCACGACAGCAGGTACGGAAGGATGTTCTGGCGGTTTTTGCTCAGGTTTGTTTTTGCCAGTTTTGCATACAGCAGACTATTCATAACGCTCACCACCCGTCGCAAGAATTGTCAGTGTATCCGAAATCTTCTGATACATCTCATCGCGCCCCAAAGAGCCGCGGTACAGCTGATGGAAGACCTCGCCGTCCTTGATGAACAGCACGCGCTTTGCTGAGCAGGCAGCCTTCACGCTGTGGGTTACCATGACGATCGTCTGGCCCTCCTCGTTGATCTCCTCGAACAGGTTCATCAGGGCATCCGCCGCATGAGAATCGAGCGCGCCGGAAGGCTCATCGGCAAGAACGAGTTCCGGGTCGGTAATCAACGCACGCGCAACGGCAGCCCGCTGCTTCTGTCCGCCGGACACCTCGTACGGATACTTATTGAGGATATTGGTGATGCCGAGTTTTTTCGCAATCGGCTCCGCCCGAAGGCTCATCTCTTCATACTTTTTCCCTTCCAGCACGAGCGGCAGATAGATATTGTCGCGCAGGGAGAAGGTGTCAAGCAGGTTGAAGTCCTGGAACACGAATCCTAAGTTTTCGCGGCGGAATCCGGCGATTTCTTTTTCTTTCAGCTCGCTTAAGTTTTTTCCGTTCAGCCGCACCTGGCCTCCCGTCGGCTTGTCGAGTGCGGCGAGCATGTTTAAAAGTGTCGTTTTTCCGCTTCCCGATTCTCCCATGATCGCAACAAACTCGCCGCGCTCCACGGTAAAGTTTACGTCTTTTAACGCTTCGACGCGGCTGCTGCCAAGGCGCGTGGTATATGTTTTTTTCAGATGTTCTACTTCCAGAATTGCCATGTCATATTTTCCTTTCTGTCTGAACTGTTTTCTTATTGACAAGGCTTATTATATCCGTTCCTGCTTTTGGCTGCCTTAGACCCGTCTTACAAAAAGGCCGGAAACCTTACATTCCTGTAAGATTCCCGGCGGATCTTTTTTCAGCTACTCAAAGGGTTACCGTATCCATTCCCAGATATACTTTCGTTCCGACGCCCATCTCCGACTCGATGCGGATCGTGTGGGAGAGTTTTTCCATGATCTGGCAGCAGAGATACAGTCCGATTCCCGTGGAGCGCTTGTCCGCGCGGCCGTTGTAACCGGTGTAGCCTTTTTCAAAGATCCGCGGCAGATCCTCCGGGGCGATGCCGATGCCTGTGTCCTCGATCACCAGCGTTTTGGGCGCATCCGGGGACAGATAGATATGAATAGAACCGCTTTTTGTGTATTTTAATGCATTCGACAGAATCTGTTCCAGTACGAAAACGAGCCATTTTTCATCGGTCAGCACCTCGCAGCCGACCGGCTCGTACTGCAGGGCAATTTTCCGCCGGATAAAGAGCGGGGCATATTTTCGCACCGCCTGGCGGATCAGGTCATCCAGATCGCATTTTTGAAAGACGAGATCCGACGTCATTTTTTCCATGCGGAGATACTGCAGCGCCATCTGAACGTACTGCTCTGTCTGGAAGAGTTCTCCCTGCATTTCACGGGAGAGCGGTGAATCTTCCTCCTGCAGCAGAAGGCGCATGGCTGCGATCGGCGTTTTGATCTGGTGTGTCCACATCGTGTAGTATTCCACCATGTCGCGGTACTGTTCGTCCATCTGCACCTGCTCTTTCTGAAACTGTTCTTCATACGCGCGGATGATCTGCTGGTAATCCTCCTCGATCCGGGTTTCTGACGGCGGGAGCTCCGCGGTTTTTCCCTGCGGATCGTCGAGCAGCGGTGCCAAGGTCTGATGACGTCTGCGATAGCGCCAATAGCCAAAGAACGCCGTCACAGCGCCGAAGATCAGCGTCAGCTCCAGCATATAGACGGTGACGTCCTGCGGCACATCGCGCAGGAAGCAGAGGACGGAAAACAGTACCAGAAAGAGGGCGGACCGCAGAAGCTGCAGCCGGTGCTCTTTCGTGTAGCACCACATCAGTTTTATTTCCTGTCGGATTCTGTCCGGCTGTTTTTCCATATCTTCAAGTCCTCTCCTGTTCGATCAGATAGCCCACGCCTTTTTTCGTCTGAATGAATCCGGCAAGACCGGCCTCCTCCAGTTTTTTCCGCAGCCGTGTCACGTTGACGGTCAGCGTGTTGTCGTCGATGAAGCTGTCCGACTCCCACAGGTGCATCATCAGCGTGTCGCGGCTGACGGCTTTGCCCTTGTTTTCCATCAGGGACTGGAGGATGCGCCACTCGTTTTTCGTGAGTTCAATCCGTTTTCCCTCGTAGTTCAGCACGCCGCTTCCCGTATCCAGGATCGCGCCGCGGTGCTCGAGCAGATTTGCGGTTCCGGCGAACTCGTATGTCCGGCGGAGCAGCGCCTGAACTTTTGCAGTCAGGACGGCGAGATCGAACGGCTTTGCGATAAAGTCATCGCCGCCCATGTTGACGGCCATGATGATGTTCATGTTGTCCGATGCCGAAGAAAGAAAAATCACCGGCACTTTGGAGACTTTTCGAATCTCCTGACACCAGTGAAATCCGTTAAAAAAAGGAAGATGAATGTCCATCAGCACTAATTGCGGGCTTTTCGCGGCAAATTCTGCAAGAACGCCGGAAAAATCCTGCACACAGAATGCGTCCATGCCCCAGGATGCCAGATTTTGCTGCACGGTGCGGGCGATGACCTCGTCATCTTCTACGATCATAATTCGATACATGATACTTCCTCTGTTTTCTCTGCGGGAAAATGGCTCCGGGGGCGGGTGTGTTTGATGCACCGCCGGGCCGGAGCCGCTTTCACGCAGAATCTTATGCTCTTACGATATAATCTGCTTTTCTTTCTTTTGCTTCCGGGTACTCGCAGTCACGGTATCCTAAGATGCAGTGACCGATGCCCACGTAATTTTCCGGGATTCCCCACTCTTTTAAGAGGGCTTTTCCTTCTTCGCTTTCAAACTCCTGTTTTGCACGGTGAATCCAGCAAGAATCCACGCCGACGGCATGTGCTGCCAGCATCAGATTTCCCATAACGAGAGAGCCGTCCTCCACACAGGTAGTGCGCTCCGGATCTCCCAGAACGATCAGAACGGTCGGCGCTCCGTAGAACGGATCAGAGGTGGTTCCCATTACTGCTGCGTTCATTTTCGAAAGCTTTGCAATCAGCTCCGGCTTCTGCACCACAACAATCACCGGCGACTGTTTTCCCTGTCCAGTTGCCGCATACGTTCCGGCTTCCAGAATTGCATCGAGCTGCTCATCGGTAATCTGCTCCGCTTTGTATTTGCGGATGCTTCTTCTCGTTTTGATTGCGGTTAATACTTCATTGTTCATCGTAAAAATCCTCCTGTTTTTTCTGTACTTTATCGCAAACGCCGCGGCTTTTGCATACCGGACGCATTGCCTGCCTACATCTGTTTTCTCACAATCCGATACTCATCGCCGAGCTGGTAGTAAGGACAGTTATAAAATTTATCCTGCAGAAACCGCGCCATCTCATCCTCATCGAGATCGACCTCGCAGGTGTAGCACTCATAATCCTCATCATACACAAAATTGCCGCACGACTCACAGCTTGTGGCGGTCTGGCGGGAGTGCTTTTTCTTTGGGGTATGGGGTGTTGTTTCGGTCATTGACTGTTCCTCTCTCTTTTGTTGTATATCAGCAAAAATAACTGATCTCTCCGAAACGGTTCAGCCATTCCTCTATGATTGTTTCACTGTTGGCCTCAACGATTCGTACCAGTTTTTTTAACACATTTTCTGGAATTTTTGAGTTATTATTACATACCATCGCTTTTCCCGTACTCGTAATCCAGAGTTTCGTCGCAGATGCGCTCGCCCGTCCTTCTGAAATGTGAATATGAACCGGCTCCAATGGATCACTTTCATTCGACCAGAAATACAGGCTGTACGGTCCGACTCTAAGAATTTGCGGCATTCAAAACGCCCCCTTCTTTTGAAAACTCAAGGATAAGATGTGCATTGTTTCGAATCAGCTGCTTAAAATAAGCCATTTCTGCTTCTGAATATCCCTCAATTTCTTCCCACTGGTATCCTGGAAGCCAGCATGTTGCATTGTGAAATCCACCTGTTTCGTCGGGAGTTTCAATGTATACTTTTACTTTTCCATCTGCTTTCATTTCTGAGTGGGTAATTTCCGTATCGTCATTTAGTGTCATAAATGGATACATCATATGGCAATTCCTCCTCTTTTATACATAGCTTTACTATAGCACAATTTTCCGCAAAAAAACAGCGCAGGATTTTTTCCTGCGCCGTTTTGTATTTCCATCTTATTTTTTCTTATAATTAGGCTTCCCAGCCTTCCACATGCAGACTCTCTATGTATGCGGACAGCTCCACCGCCATCTCGCTTGCCTCCGGGATGCGCAGGTGGCCTTTGGTTCCGCAGCCGTTTCGCTTAAAAAGATAATGGGTGATGTGGTCATCTGCTATTCTTTCCACAACTTCTCCGATCGCACGGTCCCACGCTGCATCGTGACCGAGGAGGGTTGTCATGCAGATGATCTCGGCTTTCGGGTATGTACTGCGCAGTTTTTTGAGAAATTTTTCATACTCTTCGCGCCAGTGTACACCCTTTTCTCCGTCGTAATCCTCTTTCATGTAGTCCTCCGGATTGGCGTCGTTCTGACCGATAGCGACGAGTACGACCTGCGGGGTGTAATCGTCAAAATTCCACTCGGTTGTCTTTCCGAATGCCGGATTGTAGCACACCTTGTCCCACATGCTCTCCATGCCGAGGTAATCCGGCGCATTGAACCAGCCTGTGCCGTCGAGGAGCGGAATGCCGCCCTGTGCGATGTCGTGGATCTGCGCATGGAGGCGGCGGGCTGTCATCCAGGAATAGGAATACCAGCTGTTCGAATATCCGCCGCGGTGCTCCGGGTCGGACTCGCCGAGAGATTCCAGTGCTTCCGAGACTTCTCCTGCAGAGACGGAATCTCCGTAAACTTCAATTTTCCGTTTCGACGCTTCCGGCAATGGCAGAAGTTCTGCTCCGTCCTCGATCTCGAAGCCGAGAATCGTCAAATGGTGGCAGGCATCCTGCCGCTTGAATACGAGAATCTCATGCTCCCCCGTCTCATTCTCCTGCAGCGCCATTTCCCATACCGTCTCGCCCTCGTTTTTCAGATAACAGCAGCTCTGCACCTGATCCACGATGCATCCAAGATAATTCTCCCAGTAGTTATTTTCATTTTTCACATGAACTTTAAGCACCGATCCCGTCACCCGCATCTGTACCGAAGTACACGGAAACACCCATACAGGCGCCTTCGCATCACTCCAGTCGATTCTTCCGGTGTAGCGGAGATTCTGATTGTCTGGTGAAATCCACATCCTGTTTGTCCTCTCTTCTCATTATATTTGTAAAAGCTCCTCATATTTGCAGCCAAGCACTCTTCCCAGCCGTACAATATCAATCGCCCTCGTATGGTTGATATCGCTTTTCTGCTGTTCAAAAAGCTGAATCCGCCGAACCGAAACGCCGGACAGTTCTGCCAGCTCTTTTTGTGACAGACCGGCCAGAAGACGGATCCTTTTCAAGTTTGTTTCCCGATAATATACATTCCAGATTTCATTCATCCGTTCTACAAACTTGGAAAGATCCATTTCATGATAAACGTCATACATTGCACAGATTTCCTTCATGGACACTGCTTTTCTGATTTTAGAGAACGCTCTTCCTGTATACCACTGATAATAGGCAAGTGCCCAGCCGGTCCAGTATTCCGGGGATTTATCCAGATACATTTCATCCGGCTGTGTAAGCGGCGGCAGTCCGGCATCCACAACTACTTCTTTTACCAGTTCACAGCCCGTTTTTCCCGCAACATACGTGGGATTTCCCTGCTGAAACTGTGTTGATGCCTCGGAGACCAGAAACATTCCAAAATACTGATCGATGTCCATATCACATGTATTTACGGCAAAATCCAGCATATCGCCCAGAATTCGCTGTGCATAGGGCAGATAATCATCGGCATAAGCGCGTATCTCCATTTTTGATTCCCTCCCTCATAATATCGAGCATAAACAATTCATGGATATCTGCTTTTTCTTTTTTCTTTCTGCGGTACTCTTTTCTTGCTTCCCGTTCACGTTCTGCCTTTTTCAGATAGTAAATCTCCGCATCCACATCTTCATATTTAAGAAATCTGATTTGTTCAAATGCACGTCGACTTTTTAATACAATCTGTTCTCCCAGCTTTCCAAGGCGCATGGCTTCCGCCAGCTTTTCCAGAGAAATAACACCTGCCACAAAATCCTGTGCAAAAGAAAAGTAGGAATCATCCGCACGATATCCAATAATTACATCATACGGAGAGATGTCGATCAGAAAATTCCGCTTGATATATGCTTTTGCTTCTTCTGCAATGCTTCCATTCTGCCAGTAGGTTCTGTTATCTGCCAGAATCGCCAGCCAGTTCAAAATGTTATA
>CAVBNJ010000137.1:0-7132 GCA_963596755.1 bacterium | reverse complement strand
AAGATTGGGAATAAACTATAATTAGATTCTAAAGAGAGTATAAAATATGAAAAAGTTGCCAAAATAAGAAAAAACGAGAAAATAAGAGTAATTAAGAGCTATCATGAGAGGAAAAGAGAGAATTGCAAAATTCATGCGTTTGCGAAATGGGGTGGAAAACACTATAGTAAGAACCATCAAGTAGCACTCGAATGAAATGAGTGCTAATAAATAAAACTGAATGAAATCTTGAAGGAGGAAACATAAATGAAGTTAGTACCTTTAGGTGACAGAGTTGTATTAAAAGAGTTAAAAGCAGAGGAAACCACAAAATCCGGCATCGTGCTTCCGGGACAGGCGCAGGAGAAACCGCAGCAGGCTGAGGTTATCGCAGTAGGACCTGGAAAAGTAGAAGACGGCAAAGAAGTAAAAATGGAAGTTGCAGTCGGAGATCAGGTCATCTATTCCAAATATGCAGGAACCAACGTCAAACTGGAAGACGAAGAGTACATCATCGTAAAACAGGATGACATTCTGGCAGTTGTGAAATAAAGAATAATCAAGTAAAAAATCAGGAGGCATGACAATCATGGCAAAAGAGATTAAATATGGAGCAGAGGCAAGAAATGCTCTTCAGAATGGTGTAAACCAGCTTGCAGATACCGTACGTGTAACACTTGGACCGAAAGGAAGAAACGTTGTTCTGGACAAACAGTACGGCGCTCCGCTTATCACAAACGATGGTGTTACCATTGCAAAAGAGATCGAGCTGGCAGACGGATTTGAAAACATGGGCGCACAGCTCATCAAAGAAGTTGCTGCAAAGACAAACGATGTAGCAGGTGACGGTACCACAACCGCAACCGTTCTGGCACAGGCTATGGTAAACGAAGGAATGAAAAACCTGGCAGCAGGCGCTAACCCGATCGTTCTCCGTAAGGGAATGAAGAAAGCAACCGACAAAGCCGTTCAGATCCTTGCAGAGATGAGCCAGCCGGTAGCAGGCAAAGAGCAGATCGCAAAAGTTGCAGCTGTTTCTTCCGGAAGCGAAGAAGTCGGCCAGATGGTAGCAGATGCCATGGAAAAAGTTTCCAAAGACGGTGTTATCACCATCGAGGAGTCCAAGACCATGCAGAACGAGCTGGAGCTGGTAGAAGGTATGCAGTTCGACCGTGGATACATTTCCGCTTACATGTGCACCGATATGGAGAAAATGGAAGCCGTTCTCGACAATCCATATATCCTGATCACTGATAAAAAACTGTCCAACATTCAGGAAGTTCTTCCGCTGCTGGAGCAGATCGTACAGAGCGGCGCAAGACTGCTGATCATCGCTGAGGACGTAGAGGGCGAGGCTCTCCAGACACTTGTTATCAACAAACTGCGCGGAACCTTCAACGTAGTAGCAGTCAAAGCACCGGGCTACGGCGACAGAAGAAAAGCAATGCTCGAGGATATCGCAATCCTGACCGGCGGCCAGGTGATCTCCGAGGAAGTTGGTCTGGAATTAAAAGATGCAACTCTGGAAATGCTCGGACGTGCAAAATCCGTTAAAGTTCAGAAAGAGAACACCGTTATCGTTGACGGCGCAGGTTCCAAAGATGCTATCGCAGCAAGAGTCGGCCAGATCAAATCCCAGATCGAGGAGACCACTTCTGAGTTCGATAAAGAGAAACTGCAGGAGAGACTGGCTAAAATGGCAGGCGGCGTAGCTGTCATCCGTGTAGGTGCAGCAACCGAGACCGAGATGAAAGAAGAGAAACTCCGTATGGAGGATGCTTTAAATGCAACGAGAGCAGCCGTAGAAGAGGGTATCATCGCAGGCGGCGGTTCTGCATACATCCACGTTACCACACAGCTTGCCGAGCTGATTGACAGCCTGGACGGCGACGAGAAGATCGGTGCAAGAATCGTACAGAAAGCGCTCGAGGCTCCTCTGTTCCACATCGTAACAAACGCAGGTCTGGAAGGATCTGTTGTTATCAACAAAGTAAAAGAGTCCAAAGTTGGTGTTGGATTTGACGCATACAACGAAGAGTATGTAGACATGATCCAGGCTGGTATCCTTGACCCGGTTAAAGTTACAAGAAGCGCACTGCAGAACGCAACCAGCGTTTCCGCAACTCTGCTGACCACCGAGTCCGTAGTTTCCACCATCAAAGAGCCGGCTCCGGCTATGCCGGCAGGCGCAGACGGCGGAATGGGAATGATGTAATTCCAGGGACGGCAAGAGTCTGGTAAAATAAAATAGAAACACCGGCTGGCAAAGACCATAGCGGAAAGCGATTTCCGAAGTCCTGTCTTTGCCGGCCGGTGTTTTTTGATGGAATATTATTTTTTACATAAAAGTTCAGAAAGTTTTCACTTTTTCGCCGGGCGGCGTATATGGACGCTTCCGGCCTTTTATGTTATACTAAACGTTAGGATGTTGGGGGAAATACAACAAAGGAGAAGAAACACATGGCAAGTCGTTATGAATCCGACATGACAAGGAAGGAAAAGATGCAGCTGGAAAAAGAAAAGCTGTCAAAAATGAACTTTAAAGAAAAAATGGCCTACATCTGGGAATACTACAAGGCCGTCATTTTTGGCATCATCGCTGTCATCGCCATCATCGCCGCGATCGCCAATATCCATGAGAATGCGAAGTATTACGACCTCGTAAGCATCGCTGTTGTGGATTACGCGGGACTGCAGGAGGTGAGTCCGATCGAGGAGGACATAAAAGAAGCTCTCGGAACTGGAGATAAGTACGAAAAGGTAAGCATCGATACAAGCTACAGCTTTGGTGACGACATGGCAAATGCGGATTACAACACGCTGATGAAATTCACCGCCGTCATCGCCGCGCAGAGCATGGATGTGCTGATCTGTTCGCAGTCTGTCTATGACAACTACAGTGCGGACGATTATTTCCTGGATCTGTCCACGCTGTTCGACGAGGCAACGTGCGAGAAGTACGGCATTAAGGAGGGAGACACCTGCCTCGATATTTCCAAACTGAAAAAGTATCAGGATATGGGCCTTACGTACTATGAGCCGTGTTACCTGACGGTAATCGTCAATGCAAAGAACACGGACAATGCAGCAAAACTGATCGAATATCTTGAGGAGGATGGAGTAAATGAGTGATCTGTACACAGAAGTGCTGGTGAAAAAACAGCAGACAGGAAAAGACAAGGCGATCAAAGGAGTTCTGATCTTCTTTACCGTTCTTTTTACAGTAGCAGGAATTATGATGAATCCGCTGATTCTGCTTCTTGCGCTGGTACTTGGAATTGTAGACTATATTTTTATCCCGAAACTTTCGGTGGAATTTGAGTATCTGTACGTCAACGGCGAGCTTGACATCGACCGTATCTATTCCCAGTCGAGAAGAAAAAGAGCCGCAAGCTATGAGCTTTCCAACATGGAAATCCTGGCTCCGTACCAGTCCCATCAGCTCGATTCCTACAAAAACAACCAGAGCATCAAACGGGTCAACTATTCTTCCGGAATCGAAGGACAGGGCCACAAACCGTATGCATTTGTGATCTCCAAAGACAACACGATGCAGATGGTAATCTTCGAGCCGGACGAGGTTATGTTAAAAGATATCCGCAATCGTGCACCAAGAAAAGTATTTATGGATTGACAGCTTTTTTGTTTTGTGTTAAATTAGGTGATAAATCAAAAAGACTTAAGAAGAAAGGAAGATAAGAAAATGGGTACAATTATTGGTGATGGTATTACCTTCGATGATGTGCTTCTGGTTCCGCAGTATTCTGAAGTAACCCCAAACATGGTTGATCTGACTACACATCTGACCAAGAAAATCAAGCTGAACATTCCGATGATGAGCGCTGGCATGGATACGGTTACAGAACACCGTATGGCAATTGCCATGGCGCGTCAGGGAGGAATCGGTATTATTCACAAGAATATGTCGATTGAGCAGCAGGCAGAAGAAGTAGACAAAGTAAAACGTTCTGAAAACGGTGTTATCACCGATCCGTTTTATCTGTCTCCGGAGCACACCCTGGAAGATGCCAATAATCTGATGGCTAAATTCCGTATTTCCGGTGTCCCGATTACCGAGAACGGAAAACTGGTTGGTATTATTACAAACCGTGATCTGAAGTTTGAAACTGATTTCACCAAGAAAATCAAAGAGTCCATGACCAGCGAAAACCTGATCACTGCAAAAGTAGGCGTTACGCTGGACGAGGCAAAAGCAATCCTTGCAAAATCCAGAAAAGAAAAACTTCCAATCGTTGATGACGATTTCAACCTCAAAGGTCTGATCACCATCAAAGATATCGAGAAAACCATCAAGTACCCACTGTCCGCAAAGGATGAGCAGGGACGTCTTCTCTGCGGTGCCGCAGTCGGCATCACAGCAAACGTGCTCGAGCGTGTTGATGCGCTGGTAAAAGCACACGTAGACGTTATCGTAATCGATTCCGCACACGGACATTCCGCAAATATCTTCAAAACACTTCGTCTGATCAAAGAGCATTATCCGGATCTGCAGGTTATCGCAGGAAATGTGGCAACCGCAGAAGCAACGAGAGATCTGATTGCAGCCGGTGCAGATGCTGTTAAAGTTGGTATCGGACCTGGTTCTATCTGTACGACACGTGTCGTTGCAGGTATCGGTGTACCGCAGATCACAGCCGTTATGAACTGCTACGAAGAAGCAAAGAAGACCGGAACTCCGATCATCGCCGACGGCGGTATCAAATACTCCGGCGACATGACAAAGGCTATCGCAGCCGGCGCCAATGTCTGCATGATGGGAAGCATCTTCGCAGGATGCGATGAGAGCCCGGGAGACTTCGAACTGTTCCAGGGAAGAAAATACAAAGTATACCGTGGAATGGGATCGATCGCAGCAATGGAGAACGGAAGCAAAGACCGTTACTTCCAGACCGGTGCCAAGAAACTGGTTCCGGAAGGCGTGGAAGGCCGTGTGGCATACAAAGGTCTCGTAGAGGACACTGTATTCCAGCTGATCGGCGGACTTCGTTCCGGTATGGGCTACTGTGGAGCGAAAGATATTGAGACCTTAAAGGAGACCGGAAAATTCGTGAAGATTTCCGCAGCTTCCTTAAAAGAGTCCCATCCGCATGATATCCACATCACCAAAGAGGCTCCGAACTACAGCGTGGACGATAAATAAGAATAAAAAGTCGCAGAAGGCAGAAGGGAAAGGGCAGAAGCTTTTCAACTTCTGCCTTTTGGTTTGAGGGGAGCTTTTAGACGACAGGGAGAGAGAAAACACCATGGCACAGAAAAGACGGGGGAAAATGACAAGAAAGCAGAGACAGAAGCAGCTTCATCGCAGGATGTTTCTGACGGGGGTTCTGATAGTGTTGATCTGCGCGGGAATCTACAGCGGCATCCGCCGTGTGGCCAAGACAGAGCCGGCGATGAGCGATGCAGCGGCGGACGACAGCACAGATACAGGAAGCGATCTTTCCGCAGTTGATTATTCCGATACGGAAGCAGAAGACAATGAGATTACCGACTGGACAGGCGCTCCGGCGATTGATGTAGAACTTCTGACACCGAATGAGTGGTCCAGACCGCAGACCAAATTGAAAAAAGTCCGCGGTATCGTCATTCACTACACGGGAAACCCGGGCAGCACGGCGATACAGAACCGTGACTACTTCGAACACCTGCCTGAGACGCAGGAGGCGCAGGCCAGCAGCCATTTTGTGGTCGGTATGGAAGGAGAAGTCGTCCAGTGTATTCCGACGACAGAATGGTCGTATGCGTCGAATCAGCGCAATTTCGATACGATCTCGATCGAGTGCTGCCATCCGGATGAGAGCGGCGAATTTACAGAAGAGACGTACAATTCAGTTGTCCAGCTTGCGGGTTTCTTATGCAAGCGGTTCAATCTGACATCGGATGATGTGATCCGCCACTACGATGTGACCGAAAAGCTCTGCCCGCTGTACTACGTGGAGCATGAGGATGCCTGGATCCAGATGAAGGCAGATATTCAGGCGTATGCGGATTCGCTTTCATAAGAAAAATCCCTGTCAGGGAAATCAGTTTCGTAAGAAACGGTTTTCCTGACAGGGATTTTTTTGCTATCCAATCGGTTTAGTAACGCCGTCTGCGCCGCTTTTTCTTTTTCGTGTTTCCGCCGAGTGCGATCCAGCAGAACAGCCGCACAAACGTGATGCCGAACAGAACACCGATGCTGTCGATGCCGACATCCTTTACGGACGGGCCGCGGTTGGCGACCATCGTCTGGTGGAACTCGTCGCTCGCGGCAAACGCAACGCAGAGGATTCCGGCGAGGAAGGTGAGCGCGAAGCCGCGCAGTCCGTAGACGTACAGCGGCAGCGAAACACAGATTGCAAGCAGACAGTATTCTGTCATATGGGCCAGCTTCCGCACCGGGTACTGATACTCGTCGGCCAGTTCCTGGATCTTCTCGTCATCCCATCCGCGGTCTGTCAGATGGTCAATCGTGATGAAAATGCCGCGTGCGACCTTTTCGCTCAAGGCAGAAGATTCCGTTCCGTTCTGTGCAGAGAACGAGAAAATCAGCATCATCATCAGAATTGCAGGGACGAAAGAAAATGGTTTTAACAGTGCAATTACAATTCGATTCATAAAAATACCTCCGGTTAAAACAAAGCAGGTCAGATGAGGAACTTTTTATGCGGTATGCTCGCGGATTCTGGCGATGGCGGAAAAAATCAGGAATGCCAGCAGGTTCACGATCACGACTGTCGCTCCGGCAGGGGAGGACAGGAAGAACGAGAGGGACATGCCGACAAGGAAACATACCACCGAGAGAATCGCGGAGCAGATCACAACGCTCTGGAATGTATGGCAGAGACGCATCGAAGTCAGCGCCGGGAAAATCAGCAGGCTGGAGATCAGAAGCGCGCCCATCATGCGCATGCCGAGCACGGTTGTGATGGCGGTTAAGAACGCCAGCAGCATGTTGTAAATCTCGGCGCGGACACCCGTTGCTTTTGCAAACGTTTCGTCGAAGGTGACGGCAAAAATGCGGTTGTAGTACAGCACAAACAGGATCAGCACCACAATCGAAAGAACGACAGAGAGGACAACGTCCTCATCGCTCATCGCGAGGATGCTTCCGAACATGTAGTTGTTGACATCTGTGTTCATACCGCTTGACCAT
>CAVBNJ010000136.1:0-7157 GCA_963596755.1 bacterium | reverse complement strand
TGCCTGTGCCATATAGATTTCGCCGAAACCGTTCAGAGCATCGGTTGCCTCCTGCAGACGCATACCTGCACAGTCTACCAGTCCGATGACCGGAGCACCTGTTTTCTGTGCAAACTCATACAGTCTCGCGATTTTTTTTGCATGCATTTCGCCGATGGTACCGCCCATCACAGACGCATCCTGGCTGTATACGTATACCAGGCTGCCGTTGATCACGCCGTAACCAGTAATTACACCATCGGATGGTGTCTCCATGCCGGCCATGTTGAAATCTGTGCTTCTGGCAGTGATCTGTCCGCCGATTTCCACAAAGCTGTTTTCATCCAGCAAAGAGGCGATTCTTGTGCTCGCTAAACTTTGTGCTGTGTTACTCATTCTTCAAACCTCCATCTTTCTATTTTCATTATAAAATTTTAAACAAATTTTATACAAGTCTATCATATCTGTTTTTTCGTTTTTTTTCAATACTTTTTCTCACCTTTTTGACAGAAAACATTCCGGAATATTTCAGATTTTTCCTATTTAATATAGATGGTCAGACAGAAAAAAAGCTGCACGCGGCAGCTCTTTTTCCAGATGCTTTTCTGTTTTAATACAGCTCAATGTGAACCGGAATTCCGTTCTCATACTGCATTGCCGGTTCGCCGAGGATCAGCGGGCGGAGATATTCCATCATCTCTTCTGTCACATCGTGGCCGTCGGCGCTGATCCAGGAAAGCGGAACTTTCTTTTCTTTATTTGCCACTTCCGATACCGGAACGGAGGTGTACTCCACGCGATACGGGTCACCGGAAATTCGTTGGATGGATGCCATCTGGCCGCCCTGTTTTTCGAGTGCGCACTGGCATGCTTTCATGCCGAGCATGCGGGACTCCTCGAGATCGGTCGCGCTCGCAAGGTGAGATGCGCACCGCTGCATCAGGTTCAGCTCAATGGATCTTACTTTGCAGCCGATCCGCTCCCGCACCAGTTCCTCGAGCACTTTTGCGGAACCCGCAATGTAGCTGTGGCCGAACTGATCCTGCGCCTCGCTCTGTACCTGTTCGGAGATATACCGTCCCTCGCTGTCGTGGATTCCCTCGCTGATCGCGACAAGAACACTGTCCTGCTGCTCAAGTTTTTCTTCCACATCTTTTAAGAACTGTTCGGTGTCAAACGTCGGCTCGCACAGATAAATCAGGTTCGGGCCTTCGCCGCCATTCACGCGGGACAGGGCGGACGCCGCGGTCAGCCATCCGGCGTTTCTTCCCATGACTTCCACGATCGTGACGGCTTTCTTTTCATAGACATGGCAGTCTCTTTCCAGCTCTGCAAACGTCGCCGCCAGATATTTTGCCGCGGAGCCAAAGCCCGGGCAGTGATCCGTTCCGACGAGGTCATTGTCGATGGTCTTCGGCGCACCGACCACATACACATCGTCCACCCCATTGTCCTGGCAGTATTTTGAGAGCTTGTCTACGGTATCCATCGAATCGTTTCCGCCGATATAAATGAAATAGCGGATCTCATGTCTGCGAAAAATACGGAGAATCTCTTCAAAATCCTCCGTATTCTCTTTCGGATCTCCCAGCTTATAGCGGCAGGAACCGAGCGCTGCCGCCGGTGTCTGCATCAGAAGAGAGATTTTTTCTGCTGAATCCAGTTTTTTTCCAAGATCAAGAAATTTTTCTGCGAGCACGCCTTCAATTCCATTTACCGCACCATAAATATGATCTACTTTTCCGGACAGCACCGCACAGGAAACAACTCCTGCCACCGTTGCATTGATCGCCGCCGTCGGGCCTCCGGACTGCGCTACTAACAGATTTCGCATATGATTTTCCTCCATATCTTAACACTGTATTTTCGAAACTACTTTCGTACCGCTCTATAGCGTACCATATTTTTATTTTTCCGTACACCCCGTTTTTCGTTTCCGGGAAAAGCCTGTAGACTTTCACAACAGATGCAGAACTTTTCTGTTTTTTTCTTGCAGGATTTTTGCCAAAAAGCTATAATAGAAGAAATGTCTACGAAAATGAGGCAGAAAATACAGCATTTATCAACAAAAAAACAGGAGGTTTTTCCATGCAGACGAAACAAGACGGCCGCCTCGGCACCGAAAAAATCGGGAAACTGATGCTCGAGCTGGCCCTTCCTTCTGTGCTCGCACAGATTGTAAATGTACTTTATAACATTGTAGACCGGATCTATATCGGCCGGATTCCAGATGTCGGATCACTCGCACTGACGGGTGTCGGCGTCACTTTTCCCATCATCACTATCATCTCCGCCTTTGCCGGTTTTGCAAGCGGCGGCGGTGCTCCCCTTGCTGCCATCGCACTCGGACAGAAAAACCGCGAGCGCGCAGAAAAGATTCTCGGAAGTTCGACTTCCCTGCTGCTCTTTTTCTCCGTGCTTCTGATGGCATTTTTCTTTGTATTTCAGAAGCCGCTTCTCTATCTTTTCGGCGCGAGCGATAATACGATTGGATACGCTTCTACTTATATTACGATCTATCTGGTCGGAACGGTCTTTGTTGAGCTGGCGGTCGGCTTAAATACGTTTATCAGCTGCCAGGGCCACGCGCGCACGGCGATGTGCTCCGTTCTCATCGGTGCTGTCGTCAATATCGGCCTTGACCCGGTTTTCATCTTTGTTCTTCATATGGGTGTTTCCGGTGCCGCACTCGCTACGGTTCTCTCACAGGCTTTGAGTGCCGCATGGGTTCTGCGGTTCCTGACTTCAAAGAAATCGGGCATCCGTCTTTCGGTGCGCACCATGAAACCGGATTTTGCTATTTTAGCTTCTGTCATGGCGCTCGGTATCTCACCGTTTATCATGTCCGCAACAGAAAGTGCCATCACGATTGTCATGAACCACGGTCTGCAGACGTACGGCGGTGACCTCTATGTCGGCTCGATGACGATTCTGCAGTCGGTTCTGCAGCTTATCTTCGTTCCGGTCAACGGCTTTACGAACGGGGTGCAGCCGATCATCAGCTACAATTTCGGCGCAGGCCAGTTTGACCGTGTCCGTCAGACCATCCGCCGCATGATTGCCATCACCTTTACTGCTGCATTTGTCTACGTTGTGTTTGCAATGCTGCGCCCGGCTCTCTTTGCCGGTCTCTTTACGACAGACCCGGAACTGATTGCTATCGTTGTCAAAGTGCTTCCGGTTTATATTGCCGGCATGGCGATTTTCGGTCTGCAGAGCGGTGTGCAGAGTTCGTTCCTCGGCCTTGGGCAGGCGAAGATTTCTCTCTTTATTGCCCTGCTCCGTAAGGTCATTCTGCTGATTCCGCTGGCCCTCATCCTGCCGCACTTCTTTGGCGTCATGGGTGTCTACTACGCGGAACCGATCGCCGATGTACTCTCGGTTGTAACGGCAGTCACCCTGTTCCTCTGCAATATCCGGAAAATTCTTTCCAAAGAGACACTCGCAAAGGTCACTCACACCGAAGCGTGACAGAAGAGGCGCTCTGCAACCTTTTCCATGCACCATCCATAATCAATTTTTTCGATCGTTTCGGCGGCGTAGACGGGATATTCCGCGAGAAGAATCCCGTCGATGGAATACGTCACCGAACCGATCTTCTCACCTTTTTCTACCGGGGCTTCTATACGCTCCGGTAAAAAAATATCTTTTTTCGGCATTTCCGATGCTTTCAGCAGAACGGGAAGGGAACGCGCCGGATCGAGTGCAGGGCTGGCAAGGGAAAGGCTGGCGCTGCTTTTCGTCTGGAGCACTCCATCGTAAACGCCGTCTGCCACCTCAATTTCTCCCGGATTCCAGCCGTGGTCCAGCACATCGCGGTACGTATACGCGTCCAGTCCATAGTTCAAGAGCTTTGCCGCGTCTGCCCATTTATAATTTTTATGGTTCGGCCAGCCGCAGGCAAGAAGCGTTATGATCAGACACTTTCCGTCCCGCTCGAGCGCGCCGGTATAGCAGTAGCCCGCTTTTGCTGTAAAGCCGGTTTTTCCTGAAATTACCCCTTCCATCTGATCCAGCAGGGCGTTGTGGTTATAGCAGTTGAACATATTTTTCTTTTCGAGATCCCAGAAGGTGTAGGATCTCGTCTGCGTCACAGAGAGAAATTCGGCGGCTTTCGGTGAAGTCTTAATACAGTAACGCATGATCCGCGCCAGGTCGGCGGCGGTCGTGTGGTGGTCCCCGCCTGCATCCGACTCGTCGAGGCCGTTCGGCGTCACAAAATGCGTGTCCGTGCAGCCGATGGCGGAGGCTTTTTCATTCATCATCGCCGCAAAGCCCTCCACGCTTCCCCCGATAGTCTCCGCGATCATCACCGCCGCGTCATTGTGGGATTCGAGCATCAGGGAATACAGAAGATCTCCCAGCAGAAACTGCTCGCCCTCCCGCACACCGAGATGGACTTTCGGGGCCGATGCTGCTTTTGCGGATGCGGTCACCGTCTCGTTTTCGTCGCCCTCCTCGAGTGCCAGAATACAGGTCATAATTTTCGTTGTGCTTGCCATCGCCATCGCATCCGTTTCGCGTTTTCCGAACAGGACACGGCCTGTATCCCCGTCCATCAGGCATGCCGCTGTCGCAAAGAGCTGATTCGGCTCGCTGTTCTCCTGCTCTGCGGCACGGACCGGCACCGCGCAAAAAAATAAGAGAAATATCCAAAGAAAAAAGACGGCAGCTTTTCTTCTCTTTCTGTTCAAATTCCATTTCCTCCCTTTTATTTTTCACATCCGGATTCAGAAATCTTGCGGTTTTTTGCCCACTTCTTCTTCATTATATGAGGTTCTCCGTAAAATCATGGTAAAATTTCACAAAGTTATTGACACTACTATCGATATCATGTATAATTCCCCGTGGTTGTATAGAATTACTAAACTTTTTGTTTATTTTTACTGAGATTTCCTGAGAATCCGGATTCTCAAAAATCCCGGTAAGGATGCAGCATACAGAAAGGATTTTTTATGGAAATCGGAAAGAAAATCAGGGAACTGCGCATGCGCAAGGGCCTGACGCAGGAAGAACTGGCGGATCGGAGCGAGCTTTCCAAGGGATTTATCTCCCAGCTTGAAAACGATGTGACTTCTCCCTCCATCGCCACACTCGTCGATGTACTGACCTGTCTCGGAACGGATTTAAAAACGTTTTTCGGGGAAGAACAGGACAATCAGGTTGTCTTCTGCGAAGAAGACTATTTTGTAAAGACGGATGAGGCGCAGGGCAATGAGATCGCATGGATCATTCCGAACGCGCAGAAAAACAGGATGGAGCCAATCCGGCTGACGCTGCAGAGCGGCGCCTGCACAGAGATTGATTCGCCGCACGAAGGTGAGGAATTCGGCTACGTGCTTTCCGGCCGTGTTCTCATTCATCTCGGGGACGAGTGCCACAAGGCGAAGAAAGGCGAGAGCTTTTACTACCCCGCCTCCTGTAACCACTATCTGGAAAACCCGGGCAAAACGCCCGCTGTCATTCTCTGGATCAGTTCGCCGCCTTATTTTTAGATTTCCGCACCGCGTAAATCCCCCTCTGGAGCCGGTGCTTTTAAATAAACACAACCCGAAAGGAGCATTTTACACATGAGTACCAAATTACTTGATCTGGTCAACATCACAAAATCGTACGACGGAGTTACCATTCTGGATGATCTGAATCTTTATATCCGTGAAAACGAATTTCTTACTCTCCTTGGCCCGAGCGGCTGCGGAAAAACAACGACTTTACGTATTCTCGGCGGTTTTGAGACGCCGGATGCCGGAAAGGTTTTATTTAACGGACAGGACATCACCCAGCTTCCGCCGAACAAACGCCAGTTAAATACTGTGTTCCAGAAATATGCTCTTTTCACGCATATGACCATTGCGGAAAACATCGCTTTCGGGCTGAAAATCAAAGGAAAATCAAAAGCGTATATCGATGATAAAATCAAATACGCCTTAAAATTGGTAAACCTTGAAGGCTACGAGAACCGCTCCCCGGCACTTCTCTCCGGCGGCCAGCAGCAGCGAATCGCCATTGCGCGCGCGATCGTCAACGAGCCGAAGGTTCTGCTCCTCGATGAGCCGCTCGGCGCGCTCGACTTAAAACTTCGTCAGGACATGCAGTACGAGCTGATCCGCCTGAAAAACGAACTCGGCATCACTTTCGTCTATGTCACCCACGATCAGGAAGAGGCGCTTACGATGTCCGACACGATCGTCGTTATGAACCAGGGTTATATCCAGCAGATCGGTACCCCGGAAGATATCTACAACGAGCCGCAGAATGCATTCGTCGCAGACTTTATCGGTGACAGCAACATCTTAAACGGTATCATGATTGAGGACCGTCTCGTCGAGATTCTCGGTGCAAAATTCGAGTGCGTCGATGTCGGATTCGGAAAGAACAAACCAGTCGACGTCGTCATCCGCCCGGAGGATATTGATCTTGTGAAACCGGAGGAAGGCACGATCCGCGGACGTGTGACACACCTGATCTTCAAGGGCGTTCACTACGAGATGGAGGTTGCGGTCAACGGCTACGAGCTTCTCGTTCACTCCACCGATCTGTTTCCGGTCGGCCAGGAAGTCGGCATCCATGTCGATCCGTTCGACATCCAGATCATGAACAAACCGGAATCTGAAGATGAGGAGGCGGCAGCCATTGAAGAGTAATAAATTAAAGAAGTGGCTGGCAGCTCCCTATGCCGTCTGGGCTGTCGGTTTCATCATCATCCCGCTGATCCTGATTCTCTACTATGCGTTCACCGGGGAGGAAGGCGGCTTTACTCTTTCGAACTTCGCCTACGTTGCGACGAAAGAAAACATTAAGGCGCTCGGACTCGCGCTCTGGCTTTCCCTTGTAAGCACCGTGCTCTGTCTCGTGCTCGCCTATCCGCTTGCCATGATTCTGGCAAACCGGAATGTAAACCAGACCAGCTTCATCGTGCTGATCTTTATTCTCCCGATGTGGATGAACTTTCTGCTCCGTACCCTTGCATGGCAGACACTCCTGGAAAAAAACGGCGTCATCAACAGCATTCTTTCGTTTTTCCATCTGCCTGGCATTTCGATCATCAATACGCCTGGCGCAATCATCCTCGGTATGGTATATAACTTCCTGCCGTTCATGGTCCTGCCGATCTACAACGTTCTGATCAAGATCGACCGCGATGTCATCAACGCTGCACGGGACCTTGGAGCCAACAG
>CAVBNJ010000135.1:0-7187 GCA_963596755.1 bacterium | reverse complement strand
TGAATATCAAGAATATGGTCCTTCGCTGGAGACTGAATTGGCAAATTTGGACAAGCAATATTTAGATTCCACATCGGGAGTATGGCTTGTTTTTAATGCTAACTTTGAAGCGATAAAAAAACAATATGAAGCCGGACAATTTGTGGTTGCATATTATAAAGCCGATCGGATTTTTACATCCACGGAGCCAAAATATGTGGAGAAAATTCAGTTTAAATCAGATTATGCTATTGATGACACACCCAGAAGTGAATTTCTTAAATATCTGCTGGATTTGAAAATGACTCAAGCATTGGCTCTTGCGAACGGAAAGATAAATAAAGCAAATACAATTACCGTATGGTTTGAAAAGTTTGACTATCTTTTAAAGCAAATATTTGAAGATGAATCTGTCCAGTTAGTTTTCGATGAAGAAACATTCAAATTTTCCATCGCCATGGATGGTCGCGAACCATTTGATTTTAATACGCTTTCCAGTGGTTATGCCGCAATTCTTGACATTGTGGTCGACTTGATAATTCGTATGGAAAGGCAGTTAAACAGATCGTTTGACTTCAACATTCCAGGAGTGGTTCTGATCGATGAAATTGAAACACATCTCCACCTTGAATTGCAGCGGAATATTATGAAATTGCTCACCACAATATTTCCTAATATTCAGTTCATTGTATCCAGCCATTCTCCATTTATTCTTAACAGCCTGGAGAATGTTGTGATTTATGATCTGGAAAAGAAGGTGCTCGTGGAGAATGGTCTGGCGGATGTGCCGTATAGTGGAATTGTTGAAGGATACTTCAACACAGATGAGCTTTCAAATGAGTTAAGAGAAAAATTTGATGAATACAAACAGCTTGCAAATAAATCTACACTTGGCGCGGATGATTACGAAAAAATCGCAAGTCTGGAAATGTATTTAGAGGAAATACCCGATTATCTGGCACTGCCGCTTACAACCGAATATCAGGAATTGAAAGCTAAGCTGAGAGCAAGGGAGATGTAATATGATAAAAATAGAACGTACTTTTCCGGCACCGGAATCCCTTGCTGTTGAAAAAGAAAAGTCGAATGGAAGCTATAACTGCGCTGATGTTGTAAAAACATTAGCCAATGATTTTCATAATAAATGCTATATCTGTGAACTTGATCAATTGCAGGATCCGCAGGTTGAACATTTAAGACCGCATTTCAACGGCAAATATATTGACCGAAAATTTGATTGGAACAATTTGTTCTGGTCATGCGGCCATTGTAATGGAGTTAAAAACCAGCGAAAATACGACGAGCATATCCTAGATTGCTGTAAAGTAGATCCTGAACAGCACATCTATTTTAGATTACACGACGGAGATACAGACGTTACAGCAATCAATTCAGAAGATTATGATGCTAAAATGACAGCTGCACTGGTCACGGAAGTCTTTCATATAACAAATAGTGGAATGCGCGTTTACAAAAGTGATTTTCGCTTTCAAGAATTGAACAGAGAAATGAATAAGCTATATGATACCCTGGACGAGCTGGCACAATCTCCGAATTCTAAGTTTGCATTGAAAAAGTTACAGGCTTTAATTCGAAAAGAATCCAGATTTGCAGCGTTTAAGATATGTTATATTCGAGAACATGCCAGACAATATATAAAATACTTATAAAAAATATCTCCCTTGGGGCACATCGTTGCGAGGTGTCCCAGGGGAGTTTTGTTACTAAGGTCATATAAAATCCTATTTACTGTGCAAGGTTTGCGGCTACGCCGGCTAAATGTACGGTTACATTAAACTTTCGCATATCGCCATCAACGACGCGGCTGATACAGTCGGCGTCGGTGCCTTCCATCCAGATGTATACCCGCATGGTGGTATTGCCGTCGTAATCTACTCCGGATGCGATTTTTCTGGCATTTCCGGTCGGTAATGTGTAGTTGAATCCATCTTTTGCTGCTGCATAGTTATATGTTGTTCCAGCTTCTGCGTCTGTCCATGTGTATGTTTTTTCGTATATATATGGATAGGATGGCGCTTTCGTTGAAATGCTGTCTTTTACGACACTCCAGCCATTGGTTGCGTTGACGTCATTGCCGTGCGCATCGGGGTCCTCATTTTGAGGTGCATAGACTAAGGCCAGCTTTTCGCCGGAACCTTTTCCATCGTCAATGGTAATTCCGACACGCAGTGAGGCGGCTACCTGATCATTTACAGATGTTTCTGTTCCATCTTCCTCTTTTACCGTTACCTGAATCGCGCCATCTGGATTTGAGCCATCTAAATATACGTCACATGTTCCGGTATTGGTTAAGGTATATAAGGTATACTCGCCAACAGCGTATGCATAATAAGTTTCATCTCCAACGGTGTACTGGCCGGACAGGGTATTTCCAGTGGTATCCGTGTCCCACGTTGGATGCATATAGGTCGCAACATTCATATCTGCGGTCCATGATGCTGGTACCCACCATGATTTGATGTCATCTGTGGATGCAGGACTGATTTTATGACCTTCCACGGCTGATACTAATGCGGTATCGCTTCCATGGTCGAGCGTTTCTCCTAATTTTACAATCTGAAGCATGAAACCATTCGCTTCTGCCATGATGGAGCTTGTTTCGGATGTAACTTTGTTGTTTGCAACGTACCATGCGTACGTGGCGGAGGTCAGCGCAACAGCACTAACAGCGGCACTTAGGATTGCACCGATCAGCTGCATTTTTAGTTTTTGGCTTTTCGTTTTCATCTTTGTCATTTCCTTTTCTTTTGGCATAGCAAAAAGCGGAAAATGCATTCTGCCTTTTGCTATGCCCTCCACGCCACAACCGTGGAGAGCGATAAATCACTTTAGAACGATTAGTTTCCGCTGTTAGCGGTAGCAGTTCCCTGTGTATATGTTCCGTTTACACCCTGCTGTACAGGTGTTGCAGAGAAATCAAGTTTTACACTAGCCTGACCAAGTTTGGTGAGGTTAGATGTCTTAATAGTTTCGTAATCGCCATCATAGAACAGAGTAACATTTACTGTCAGGATTTGCTTTTTATCTACCGCATCACCGAATGTTTGTTCTGCTGCACCAGAAAGAAAATTAGTGGATTTTTTTGTCTGCTTCCAACCACCTTTATTTTCATTCAGAGTTGCATCATACTCCCAAAGTTCCCACTCGTCTCCACAGGAAACAACTGCACCAACTGCTTTTACAATATCATTTGTTGCAGCATCACCTTCTGTAGCAGTACCAGTTACAGTCATATCATCAATTTTCAGACTGTTAAATGCCCCCTGGCTGGAAGATACATATACCTGAGATGTAACAACATAGCCTTCGGTTCCTGTTACGTAGTCATCAGTATGGTTCAGCTCATAGTAAATACCGTTTCCATCTGTTCCCAACTGAGCATCGGCGCTGTCAGCTGTTTTTGCATAGGCAGTCTGCCATTTTAAATCTGCAGGTGCTGTACTAGCACTCCAATTGGTTGTTGTTTCTCCAGCTGTCTGATAAGGACGAGATGGATACAATGCAGTAGGGTTTTTGGCTAATGTTATCGTAGTTGTTGTTTCATTTCCCTGACTGTTCTCATCATTAATTGTCAAGAATGCTGCATTCGACTGTGCCGAAATACTGCTTACAGTCGCGTCAACCGTATTATTGCTCACAAACCAAGCATACGTACTAGATCCCAGCGCAACTCCTGCAACGCAAACCATGGCAACCTTTCTTTCGGTATTTTATTCTCGCGTATATTTGTGATATTTGTTATCCTGTTTTTGAACCAATTTCATAACAAAAGAAAGGAATTTTACCAATGGAAGAAATCAAAATTTCACACCCCAAAACCGTAACCATCATCCCCGCGAAGTCCGAGAAAACCTCCGGCAAGCTCCAGGGAGACACGAAGAAGAGAGTGGCCGCTTACGCCCGTGTGAGCACCACACGGGAGAGTCAGCAGACGAGTTATGAGGCGCAGATCCGCTACTACACCAGTTACATCCAGCAGCGCTCCGACTGGATTTTTGCGGGCATTTATGCCGAGGATGGCGTGACAGGAACTTCCACGCGGAAGCGTGTCGAGTTCCAGAAAATGATGCAGGATGCACTGGACGGCAAAATCGATCTGATTATCACGAAATCCGTCAGCCGCTTTGCGCGCAACACCGTGGACAGTCTGACGGCAATCCGCCAGCTGAAGGAACACGGCGTGGAATGCTATTTCGAAAAAGAAAACATCTGGACCTTTGATGCCAAAGGTGAGCTGCTTATCACCATCATGAGTTCCCTTGCGCAGGAGGAGAGCCGCAGCATCTCCGAAAACACCCGCTGGGGAATGCGCAAAGCCTTCCAGAATGGAAAAGTCTTCGTCCCATTCCGCCATTTTCTCGGCTATGACCGGGGTGCGAACGGAGAACTGCAGGTGAATCATAAAGAGGCTGAGACCGTCCGCCTGATTTATCAGCTGTTTCTGGAAGGTCAGACCTTCTACAGAATTGCCGCCGAGCTGACCAGACGGCAGATCCCGACGCCGTATGGCAAGCGCATTTGGAATGACCGGACGGTGAAAAGTATTCTGCAGAACGAAAAATACCGCGGCGATGCCCTGTTGCAGAAACAGTATTCCCGTGATTTTCTGGATCGGGGGATGCGGAAGAATCATGGGGAGGTGCCGCAGTATTATATAAAAGGAAACCACGAAGCCATCATAGAGCCGCAGATCTTCGAAGCAGCGCAGGCAGAGCTTCGGCGGCGGGCGGAAGTGTGGGGCGGGAAATGAGAGAGAAAATAAAAACAGCCGCTTACGTTCGCGTTTCCGCGGATTCGGAGCAGACACACCATTCCCTGCAGGCACAGGCGGGGCATTATCGGAAGCTCATAGAAGAAAATCCGGAATGGGAGTTCGCCGGGATCTACGCGGATTACGGCATTTCCGGCACGGGGACGAGAAAGCGGGAAGCATTCAACCAGATGATAAAAGCATGCGAGGCGGGGAATGTCGAACAGATCATCACAAAATCCGTCAGCCGGTTCGCACGGAATACCGTGGATCTTCTTCAGACAACCCGTCATTTAAAACAATTCGGCGTTTCCGTCTGGTTTGAGGAGCAGCAGATCGATTCTCTGACCGAAGAAGGAGAACTTATGCTGACACTGATCGCATCACTTGCGCAGGTAGAGAGCGAATCCTTAAGTGAAAATGCCAGATGGGCAATCCGCAGAAAATTCCAGAAGGGGATTGGAAACACCAGACGCAGGACCCTGGGCTATCAGTGGATCGACGGAAAACAAGTCGTGATTCCGGCAGAAGCTGAGGCTGTAAAACAGATTTTTACAGATTATCTGGCAGGAAAATCGTATCGGGAGATAAGAGAAGCGCTGAACAGAAAGAACATCACATCAATCCATGGAAATCCCATTTCAAACAGCGCCATTCGCGCAATTCTGAAAAATAACGTCTATACAGGGGATACCCTGCTTCAGAAAACATTCATTCAAGACCCCATATCCAAAAAGAAAGTCATCAATACCGGCCAGCTGCCGCAGTACCTTGTGAAAAATGATCACGAAGCCATCATCACAAAAGAAATCTTCGAACAGGCACAGGAAAAACTTGCCCGGAACAAGAGAGGCAAAAGAGTGCAGTATCCCTTCACAGGGAAAGTAGTCTGCGGAGCGTGCGGAAAACACTACATCAGACAACTCTGGAACGCCAGCCGCCCGGGAGAAAAACGCCCGACCTGGATCTGCGCAGGGAAAAAAGACGGGAGCAAGAACCGGTGCAGAGGGAAAAATATCTCAGAACAAAGGCTGATGAAGGCGAGCGCGGAGGTGCTGGGGATGGAGGTGTTTGAAGGGGAGAGGGTTCGGGAAGGTGTGGAGAGGATTGTGGTGGGGGAGGAGGGGGAGATGATTTTTGAAATGAAAAAATCTTAAAAACTGGTTGATAATAAAAGAAAAATCACATATAATAAAGATGAAATCAAAAAGGTTTCCGTGTGGCGACACGTTAAAGCTGTACTCCGGTTGGGGAGGTTAATTGCCAACACTTTGTGATATCCGGCAGGATATCGAGCCCACACCTGGGAGAAATGGTGAGTCCGCGTCGGGGACTTAAAGTTCCGACGACTGCAGATACCCGGAAGGATATCGAGGCTGACGGCCAGCAAAAAACACGCATGATAGGAAGAAAACGCCGGATGACAATTGTTATCCGGCGCTTTTTGATTGTCCAAAACAGAGGATAGGGAAGATTGGGATGAGTAAAAAGCACGATAAAGAAAAGATTGCAGAAGAAATATGTAAAGCGGCAAAGTTGTACAAAGAGCATCTTGTTGGAAAAAGATTCATTTATGTCTTTGACGGCAGATACATAGAAGTGCTGTATAAAAACATTAATTTTAAGCATTTGACAGGTGTGGAGTGTAATATGTCTGCAAAGGATTTTTACAGGAATGCTTTAAAAGGTAAGCTACAGGGGGCACAGATATATTTTACAAAAAGTCATCCCTACTCGTTATGCAAACGGAAGGTGAAACATTTGTGTGACATCGCTGTCCTTGCCAGCAGCGAAAATTTTATGCTGGAAGAGATTGTGACCGACAGCAGAACATATAAATTTGGAACCACAGATCTGGAGTTTTCTCTTTGCATGAATAAAGAATACGATGAAACCGGTGTAGAAAAGGGAGAATGCTATATTGTTCAATCTCTGCGTGATGAAGATTGTTTCAGCAAAAGCAAAAATGTATACACGGTTACGCATATCCTGTCAAAAAGTAATACAGGAAGCAATTACACCGATATTCTTTTTATAGACAAAAGTACAAGTATTTGTGAGCTTCCAGATACAGTTTTGGATATGCTTGATGAGAAACTTCTAATTCAGGAAAGTACCGATAAGGGAAAGAATGAATAGTAATATCATAGCCTGGCGGCATATTATGAGAAAGTGTCATGGTATGCCGCCAGGCTTTTTGACTTTTTTACGGACGATAAAAAAGAGAGAAAAACAACGCAAAAACAGAGATTGCAGTTGATGAAAAACCACACCCAATAAGCACTTCGAATGCCGCAGAATGCTTGATAAAGCCGGTTTTCTGTGGTAACATGAAAAGTAATAGGTATTTGGCAGAAGCAGAAATAAAAGATGGTGAATAGATGTTAAAAAAGAAATTTTACACGATATTCGGACAGAACAATACGGAGGTGTGCAC